>NZ_JBFGYC010000046.1:0-14222 GCF_041587635.1 Pontibacterium sp.
AAAGCATATCGCGAATTTTATATTAACTTTGAAAGAAGAGTGGGGGATGAACAAAGATTCAACTCTAAGTTTGAATTTCAACGTATGACTTTGGGAGTTTTGGATAGTTATTACGAATACCTAAGGAGATATCAGAA
This sequence comes from Pontibacterium sp., assembly GCF_041587635.1. Classification (NCBI taxonomy): domain Bacteria; kingdom Pseudomonadati; phylum Pseudomonadota; class Gammaproteobacteria; order Oceanospirillales; family Oceanospirillaceae; genus Pontibacterium; species Pontibacterium sp. The sequence continues at coordinate 138 of NZ_JBFGYC010000046.1, forward strand.
TGGAAACTATGTTATAGGGTCGTTGAGGCATATGTCTTCCGCAATAACTAAGTTAGATGATGACAAGTTGGTGGCCAGAGAGTTGAAAAGGCTGTACTTGACTATTGAGAGTTTGAAGAAGACTTTTAAACCTAAGAATTATAACGTTATTGATGAGCGAGTTGTATCCGCTGCAGCTGAAAAATACTTGGCTGGCTCAGAGGTTGATGATGTTGATGGTTGGTTGGCTCAGATTCCACTAAGAATAGCAGAGAAAGTTAATAAAAATTATGTTTACTTGAGGTGGGCGAGGCGAGAATTTAGTAAAGGTCGTTATATTCATTCAGCAGATCACTACCGGAAGGTTTTGAAAGGTGTGGATGGGGTTTATTTCTATAAAGGAGAGCGAGATAGAATTAAAGCTTTGGATGAAATTGTGCGTTTGTCGATAATGCAAGCAAATGGTGAAATTAGTGAAGAAAGTTATTTGTTTGAATCGGCGATGTCACTAAAGAAAACGAAGTACGATTCTGATAAGGCAATTAAGTTTCTTAATGAATACAAAAGAAAATTTAAAAGTAGTGATTCTGCTCGTATAGAAATGCTGAAAGCATTTTGTTATCGCGATGCCTCAAAAGGCAAAGATATGTTGAAAAGCTTGTGGCGAGTTGTCAATGAACATCCTAAACACCATCTGGCCGATGATGCTCTAGCTGAGATAGCTGTCTACTATTTGTTGTGGGAACGCGATAATGCTAAAGCCAGAAAATATCTTAATCAGGTAGTAGAACGATATCCCGAGGGTAATGCGGTAGATAATGCCCTCAACTGGATAGCTTGGTCCTATCGGGCTGAGTCGAAGTATCAACAAGCACTCTCTGCATATCTTGATTTAGTAAAGAAGGAACCTCTCTCTCGTTTCGTGGAATATGCATTCAACAATATTGTTAAAGCCTCCTCTGTAGAAGAGAAGGGCATGAACCCAATATTGGAATACTTTCGCTTAACTGGGAAAGCGGAGGAAGCTGGGTTTGCTACCTTTGATGATCGTCCCGTTATTTTCTTCGGTAATCGTGACGGTAAGATAAAGCGGCTTGATGTGGAGTTTGAGTGGGCGACAAAAATTGATGAATTTTCTTATAACCCTGAAAATAAATTCGCTGTTTTTAGAGCAGAGGACTTTGACTATGTAGTCAACTATGCTTGGCGAACAACGGACGATTCACTCTTTTTTGTAGCATTGAATAAGCGCACAAAAAGTAAGTCTAGTTCTGAGAACATTAGGCTTTTAGAAGATAAACTGGTTCTTACTCAGCTCTATTCTAATTTATAGTTTAATAAGGTAGCTGTTGCTCTGATTGGATATGACGACATAGAGGTCGTGCGCGGACCGTGTATCTTCAGTTGATTGAGAATAGCTTTTGGGGACGGATGGGTTGGGTAAGTGGTAGGTTAACGGTTAACGTTGGCCTTTAGGAGGGGAGTCCTGAAGCTCCCCTCTTCTCAGAGGACTAAGAAGTGAAAATCAGACGCTTACAGATTCAGCCTCCCGCTGATACACCGACTCTCCCATCGCAAACGTCTCCTTAATCGCCCGGTCATCCCCCAGCGTCATCATCACAAACAACCTTTCTTCCAGGCTTTTCGCCTGCTGCATCCGGTAGGACATCAATGGTGTGCAGTTGTAATCCATTACGATAAAGTCCGCTTCGCTGCCCGGTTCCAGGCTACCGATCTTGTCGTCCAGTTTCAGTGCTTTCGCTCCACCCAGCGTCGCCAGATACAGAGACTTGAACGGATGCAGTTTCACGCCCTGCAGCTGCATCACTTTGTACGCTTCGTTCAGGGTGTGCAGGATGGAGAAGCTGGTGCCTGCACCCACGTCGGTACCCAAGCCAACCTTGATCTTGTGTGCTTCCATCTTCGGCAGGTTGAACAGGCCGCTACCCAGGAACAGGTTGGAGGTCGGGCAGAAGGCGATGGTGGAATCGGTTTCTGCAATACGTTTGCACTCCTCATCGCACAGGTGCACACCGTGGGCAAAGACGGAGCGTTCACCCAACAGTTCGAAGTGGTCGTACACGTCCAGATAGCCGTCCTGATCCGGGAACAGGTCTTTCACCCAGGCGATCTCGTTGGTGTTTTCGGACAGGTGGGTGTGCATGTACAGCTCCGGATACTCGCGCAGCAGCTGTCCGGCGGCGGCCAGCTGTTCGTCACTGCTGGTCGGTGCGAAGCGTGGGGTCACTGCGTAGTGCAGACGGCCCTTGCCGTGCCAGCGTTCGATCAGCGCTTTGCTGTCGCGGTAGCTGCTTTCCGGTGTATCCGTCAGCGCTTCCGGTGCGTTGCGGTCCATCATCACCTTACCGGCGATCATGCGCAGGTTGCGCGCTTCGGAGGCCTCAAAGAAAGCGTCCACTGATTGCGGGTGCACGGTGCCGAAGACCAGCGCGGTGGTGGTACCGTTGCGCAGCAGTTCGGTCAGGAAGATGTCGGCCACTTCAGAGGCGTGCTCGTCATCTTCAAAGTTCTGCTCGGTTGGGAAGGTGTAGTTGTTGAGCCAGTCGAGCAGCTGCTCCCCGTAGGAGGCGATCATGCCGGTCTGCGGAAAGTGGATATGGGTATCGATAAATCCGGGGGTGATCAGTGCATCCGGATAGTGGGTAATCTGCATAGCGGCTGGCAGATCTTTCAGCATCTCTTCGGCGTGACCAATGGCCGCGATGCGACCCTCTTCAACGATCATCAGGCCGTCTTCAAAGTAACGGTAGCTTTCTTCCAGGCCGACTTCGACCGGATCAGCGATGCTGTAGATCATGGCGGCACGGTAGGCTTTTGCCTTTGGCTGTACGTGTTTCATCAATTTACTGTCTCAACAAATTAAGCGTGTTGTTAACAAGCGGAGGGAGCAGCTCCCTGAGCCTTAGATCGCCAGACGTTCCACCACGGTGGTTTCTTCTGGCGTTGGCTGTGCGGCGCGACCGAAGTTGGCGTTGTAGTGGGCGATCACCTCACCGGCCACCGAGACAGCGATCTCGGCTGGCAGCTTGCCTTTCACTTCCGGTATGCCCATCGGGCAGGTCATACGCGCCATCTGCTTGTCGTTAAATCCCTTGGCTTTCAGCCTGTGTTCGAATTTCTTGCGTTTGGTATGGGAGCCGATCAGACCGTAGTAGGCGAAATCATTTCGCTTCAGGATCGCTTCGGTCAGTTCCTGGTCCAGTTGGTGGTTATGGGTCATGACGATGAAGTAACTGTTGGCGGGCAGGTCATCCACCTCGTCCACCGGATACTCGTTCACGACCTGGGTAACACCGTCAGGGATATGGTCAGGAAATTCATCTTCCCGCGAATCGATCCAGCGCACGTTGCAGGGCAGGCTGGAAAGAATGGGGATGATGGCGCGGGCTACGTGGCCTGCGCCAAACAAAGCGATCTGAATGGTGCTGGTGCCCAGGGGTTCGAACAGCAGGGTGGTGGCACCACCACAGCACTGGCCCAGGCTGGCACCGAGCGAGAAGCGTTCCAGGCGAGGTTGGCTTTCGCCTTCCTCCAGCATCTGGCGGGCGATTTTGATCGCCTTATATTCCAGATGACCGCCACCGATGGTGTCAAACTGCCTTTCCTGGCTGATAACCATTTTGGCACCCGCATTACGCGGGGTAGAACCCCGCTCGTCCACCACGGTAATCATGACGGCTGGGGTGCCTTCTGCTTCCAGAGCGGAAAGGGCTTTGATCCATTCAGTGTTCATGTATCGCTCCCGTTATTATCTTTATTATGGGTCTGATCAGAGTGTTTAGGGGTTAGGTCGTCTCGGTGGACGCGGTTTTCGCTTCGGTTGTGCGCTGCTGCTTTAGCGTTTCGATCGCCCACAGCACCCGTTCAGGGGTCGCCGGTGCATCGATTGCCGGGCTCACGCGATAGTCGGCGACACTGGCGATTGCATCCTTGATGGCACAGAACACGGAGATCCCGAGCATAAAGGGTGGCTCACCGACTGCTTTGGAGTGGAATACGGTGTCTTCCTTGTTCTTGCGGTTTTCCACCAAACGGGTGTTGAATTTCACCGGCATGTCGGAGATCGCGGGAATTTTGTAGCTTGCAGGGCCGGAGGTCAGCAGGCGGCCCTGATCGTTCCAGACCAGTTCCTCTGAAGTTAGCCAGCCCGCTCCCTGTACGAAGGCGCCTTCCACCTGACCGATATCGATGGCCGGGTTCAGCGACGCACCCACGTCGTGCAGGATATCCGCCTGCAGGATCTTGTATTCACCGGTCAGGGTGTCCACGATCACCTCGGCGCAGGCTGCCCCGTAAGCGTAGTAGTAGAACGGGCGTCCACGGGCTTTATCCCGGTCGTAGTGAATCTTAGGGGTACGGTAGAAACCTGTGCTTGAGAGCGAGATCTGGTTGAAGTAAGCGAGATTGATAAACTCCGCAAACGGCAGCACTTCATCGCGAATCATCACGTAGTTGTTCTGGAAACGCACATCTTCTTCAGTGACCTGATAGTGACGGGCGGCAAACTCCACCAGACGCTGCTTGATGGTACGCGCGGCGTTCTGTGCGGCCTTGCCGTTCAGGTCAGCACCGGATGATGCCGCCGTCGGTGAGGTGTTCGGTACTTTATCGGTGTCCGTTGCCGTGATGTGGATGTTGTCGAAATCCACCTGGAACTCTTCCGCGACAATCTGCGCCACCTTGGTGTTCAGGCCTTGACCCATCTCGGTACCACCGTGGTTCAGATGGATGCTGCCATCGGTGTAGATGTGGACCAATGCACCGGCCTGGTTCAGGAAGGTTGCGGTAAAGGAGATACCGAATTTCACCGGTGTCAGGGCCAGACCTTTTTTAAGGATCGGATTGCTGGCATTAAAGGCACGGATCGCTTCGCGACGTTTGCGGTATTCGCAGCTTGCTTCCAGATCGTCGATCATCTCCGGCAGTACGTTGTCTTCCACTTTCTGGTAGTAGTGTGTGGTATCGCGGCCTTCACCGCCGTAGAAGTTGGCTTTACGTACGTCTAACGGGTCTTTGCCCAAGCGACGGGCGATATCGTCCAGCACGATCTCCGGCATGATCAGACCCTGCGGGCCACCAAAACCACGGTAGGCAGTGTTGGAGACTTTGTTGGTCTTGCAGCGGTAGCCGGTCACGGTGGCATCACCGAGATAGTAGCTGTTATCGCTGTGGAACATGGCGCGATCAATAATGGAGTTCGACAGATCCGGCGAGTAACCGCAATCGCCTGCCAGCTTCATCTCGTAACCGGTGATAACCCCTTTATCGTCAAAACCGACTTCGTACTGGTTGAAGAACGGATGGCGCTTACCGGTCATCACCATGTCTTCCATGCGTGGTAGACGCATCTTGGTTGGACGACGGGTATGGTGAGCGATCACCGCTGCGATACACGCAGGGCCTGCGGCCTGGGTTTCTTTACCGCCGAACCCACCACCCATACGGCGCATATCGATCTGTACTTTGTTGAAGGAGATGCCCAGTACTTCGGCGACCAGCTTCTGAACCTCGGTTGGGTTCTGGCTGGAGGTGTACACGATCATGCCGCCATCTTCGGTTGGGATGACGGAGGAGATCTGGGTTTCCAGATAGAAGTGCTCCTGACCACCTATATGGACGCTGCCGTTTACCTTGTGCGGTGCTGCAGCCAGTGCCTCGGCTGAATCACCCCGCTTGTGGGTGTGGGGCTCGCTGATATAGTTTTCTTTTTCCAGCGCTTCTTCGACATCGAGAATCGGCGTCAGGTCTTCATATTCGATCACGGCGGCCATGGCCGCTTTACGTGCGGTTTCATGGTCGTTGGCGGCAACTGCGATAACCGGCTGACCATAGAATTCCACCACATCGTCTGCCAGCAGTGGATCACCCGGCATGATCGCACCGATATCCAGCTGGCCCGGTACGTCTTTTGCGGTGATGGCAATCGCCACACCCGGGAAGTCGTAACAGGGTGTGGTGTCCACTTTGGTGATGCGGGCGTGTGCACGATCTGACAGGCGGGCGTAGACGTGCAGCTGGTTGGGGAATTCCAGACGGTCGTCGACATACACCGCTTCACCTGCGACCTGTTTGGCTGCACTTTCATGTTTTACGCTGCGGCCAACACCCGAGGTGAGGTCGTTTTTGGCCTCTGCCAGCATCTCGTCGTAGCTTTTCTTATTGTTGTGATGGTTAGACATAATCTGAAACCCGTGTTGTTACTTCAGTAGCTTCAAGTTCGACAAAATAGCGGGTCAGCAGGTTAGCTGCTGCCAGTGAACGGTACTCTTTGGATGCGCGGAAATCGGAGAGCGGTGTGAAGTCTTTTGCCAGTTCGGCTTTTGCGCGCTCGATGGTCTCTTTGTTCCACGCTGCTCCCTTCAGTGCAGCCTCGCAGTGGCTGGCGCGTTTAGGGATTGCAGCCATACCACCGAATGCGATTCGAGCGTCTTCAACACGGCCTTCGCTGATTTTTAGCTTGAAGCAGCCCAGTACCGCGGATATGTCGTCATCAATACGTTTAGACACCTTATAGCTGCGGAATTCGCTGCCAGCCTCGGCACGTGGCACGATCACTTTCTCGATAAACTCGCCCGGTTGCTGAGCGGTGACCTTGTAGTCGATGAAGTAGTCTTCCAGCAGCAGGGTGCGGGATGTGTCGCCATGACGCAGCACAACCTGTGCATTCAGCGCGATCAGTGCTGGGGGAGAATCACCGATAGGGGAGGCGTTACCGATGTTGCCACCCAGTGTGCCCTGATTACGTATCTGCAGGGATGCAAAACGATGGAGCAGGGCGCCGAAATCCGGGTATTCGTCTGTGAGCACGTCATAGCAGCGGGTGAGTGATGCCGCTGAACCCAGCTCGATACGGTCTTCAAACACCTCGATCTTCTTCATCTCGGCGATATCACCAACGTAGATCAGCTGGTCGATCTCACGGTGGAACTGGGTTACTTCCAGTGCCAGGTCGGTACCGCCTGCTACCAGTCGGGCTTCCGAGTTTTCGCTGAAGAGTGTCGCCAGTTCGGCTACGGTGCGTGGGTTGAAGGCGTACTTACGGCCGTCGTTTACTTCTGGCTGCGCTTCCTGCTGCAGAGCGCGCAGGCGAGCGATGGTCTGTTCTTTACTGCGATCGAAGTGATCCTGGGTGTTGTCCTCATACATCTTTTCGGTGGCGTCGATGATCGGACGGTAGCCGGTGCAGCGGCACAGGTTACCCGCAAGAGCTTCATGAATATCTTCGTGGCTTGGGTGGCTGTTGTTTTTGCCGAGGGCAAACATCGACATAACAAAGCCCGGCGTACAGAAACCGCACTGAGAACCGTGGCAGTCAACCATCGCCTGCTGGGCAGGGTGCAGATCGTTACCATCTTTTAGGTCTTCGACGGTGATCAGCTGTTTGCCATCCAGTGCGGAGATAAACGTCAGACAAGAGTTGATGCTGCGGTAGCGCAGGTTGTTGCCATCTGGTTCTGCAATAACAACCGTACAGGCACCGCAGTCACCTGAGGCACATCCTTCCTTGGTTCCGGTTTTTCCAGCATGAATGCGCAGGTAGTTCAGGACCGTCATATTGGGATCGATACTCTGTTCTTCACGCAGTTCTTGATTGAGTAAGAACCTGATCAAGGCGGGCCTCCTTTTTTTGTATTTGTTATTCGGTTCAGATTGTATACATTTATTAAAAATCAAAGCTGACCATCAAGTCAAGAAAAAGCTGTCCTCGTGGTTAGGAAATTATAGGCCGGGTTTATCCTTAGTGTGGGAGTACGGGGTAGATATCGCCAAAATTCCACGGTAAGTGCAGAAAATTGTGGGATTTTGGGGAGGGCCAGTGGCGCGTTTAAAGGTCTGAACGAAATGTGATGGTGATGTTTGACACTGATTCTGTAGTAGGAGCAGGCCAGATCAGGGGGTGGGGTTTGTATTTTGTGTACAATTTTGAGTGAGTTAACTCAGGCTTGTATTGGGCCGATAGGGAGAGACCAAAGCGTGCTTTGAGCGATGTGAGAGGGCTGGTGATGTTCGTCTCGCGGGGTCGTAACGGTTTAAACGTTATACCCGGGGTGCAGAATCTTACGGTGGGGGTTGGCAACGTGAACGGGTTGTCATATGCCAGACTTCCGGTATGCAGAAGTCTGGCATCAACAGCGCTATAGCTCGGTATCTTTCAACGCCCTATACGGCCCCAACAGGTGGTCCTGAATCAGTTGCACAGCACTTTCGCTATCTCGCGCCAGTAATGCATCAATTAAGTCCTGATGTTGCTGTTGGTTGGCATGGAAAACAGTTTGATTCAGCATATTACGCTTCAGCCACAGATTGCGGTAACGCGACGCTTTTTCATACAGTGACCGGCGTACGTGGAGCAGTGTCGGTGAGGCACAGCCTGCGGCAATCGCGGTGTGGAACTCCTGATGCAACGCTTCCCAGCGTTGAATATTTTCAGGGCTGTTTTCGTCCAGTAATTCTGCTGACTTCTTCAAACGATGGGCCGCAGCCAGAATACTGGCTTCCCATGCATCGTCACCCCGGTCAATCGCCTGACCGACACATAATCCTTCAATCTGGGCGCGGGTATGGTAGATGTCCGCCATCTCTTCTGCAGAGATCGGGTGTACCGTGAATCCGCGTTGATTCTCCACAATCACCAGTTGCTCAACGAGCAGTTGGGACAGTGCTTCTCTCAATGGACTCACACCCACCTGATACCGTTCTTTCAGGCGCACCATGCGCAACTTCTCTCCGGGGCTGAAGTAGCCCGTCAGAATATCCTGCTTAAGCTGACTTAATACCTGAGTGGCATAGTTGTCGCTGCTATGTGTGCTTGGGGTAAGGGGGGTGTTGGCGTGTGCGGTCATATTCCATTCTGTTCGACGGCCTGATATGCGACCCATTCTACGTTAAGAATGCAAAACAGTTAAATAACGCTGAAATCTAAAAACGTTGACATAAAGCAAAAACGTCGACATTATTGGCTTCAACTTATCTAACAACCGATGACTGGGAAAAATAACAATGTCGGCAATTGAGCAGATTCAACAGGTGGCTGCACCTGCCAATGGTTACAACGTTCAAGACTTCGCAGAGAACAAACGTCTGCAGGTGATTACGCTGAGTGAAGAAACTCTGACTGCATTTGAGCAAGAGACTCAGCAGTGGGATGTGCAGGCATTGGAATACAAGCCGTTCTTACGTTTTGCGATTGCGGATAAGCTGGATGCGATCTGTGGTGGCACGCTAAGCCCGCGCCTGAACCAGATCATGCAAAACCGTGATCAGGCTGCGTTCTTGCTGCAGTATGAAGGTCAGCCAGCGTCTGATCAGAGTGAATTCAACGTGAAGTTGTCTACGGCTATCTCTCACCTGATCGGAATGCCTAACTTCGATTCTATGTATGGCAAGTACTACGCACGTTTCACCGTACGCAACGAAGACAACAGTGACAGCTACCTGCGTCAGGCACACCGCCGTATGGAACTGCACAACGACGGTACCTATGTTGATGAACGTACGGACTTCGTCCTGATGATGAAGATGGACGAAAAGAACATGGAAGGCGGCGAATCTTTGCTGCTGCATGTCGACGACTGGCAGGATCTGGACAAGTTCTACAACCACCCTCTGGCGAAGCAGGATATTGTTTGGGGTTCTCCGCCAAGCAAGCAGGTTGCCTATAAAGTTGAGCACCCGGTGTTCTTTGAAGAAGATAGCCAGGGCAAGCCTCACATGCTGTTTATCGACCAGTTTGCTGAGCCACAAAACATGCGTCAGGGCCTGTACCTGCATCAGATGGGTGAGTCTCTGGAAAGCGAAGAGAACTGCTTTGGTGTACGTGTGCCGGTGGGTTCTATGCTGGTTTGCCAGAACCACTGCTGGGTGCATGGTCGTGATAAGTTTGTACCGCATCCGGGTCTTGAGCGTGAATTATTGCGTCAGCGTGGTCACTTCACCAAAGCGTAAACCTGCATAAGTGGACGCCGGAGTGTCTGTGAGGGGCTTCGGCGTTAACTGACAATGTTCCTAATTACATGACTGTGAGCACTATGATTTACGATTACCTGATTATTGGCGGCGGCATCGTCGGCGTTTCAACGGCATGGCAGCTGAAACAGCGTCACCCGGATAAAAGCGTGTTATTGGTTGAGAAGGAATCGGTATATGCCAAGCATCAGACTGGCCATAACAGCGGTGTGATCCACGCGGGTGTGTATTACGCACCGGGCAGTTTGAAAGCTCAGTTTTGTAAGGAAGGTGTTGCAGCGACGATCCAGTTTTGTGAACAAAACGGGATCGCTTACGAGCAGTGTGGCAAGTTGCTGGTGGCGACCAATGCGCTTGAACATGAACGAATGCTGGCCCTCTACGAGCGCTGCCATACGAACGGCATCAACGTTGAGTTGTTGACCCAGAAACAGCTCAACGAAGTGGAACCGGATATTGTCGGCACCGGGGCTATCTTAGTGAAAGACACCGGTATCGTGGACTACCAGAAGGTGACCACCGCGATGGCGGGTTGCTTTGAGCAGTTGGGCGGTGAAACCCGTCTGAATACCAAGGTTGTTGGATTGTCGGAATCGTCTGATGTTGTCAGCGTTGATGTGGAGCGTGCGGGAGAAACTGAACAGATCCAGTGCCGTTTCCTGATTACCTGTTCGGGGTTGATGGCGGATCGCACCACGAAGATGCTGGGCATCGAAACGGATTTCCAAATCGTGCCGTTTCGAGGTGAGTACTACCGTCTTGGGCCGGAGCATAACCAGATTGTAAAACATCTGATCTATCCGATTCCTGATCCTGAACTGCCGTTTCTGGGTGTGCATCTGACCCGCATGATCGATGGCACCGTGACGGTGGGACCAAACGCGGTGCAGGGCTGGAAACGTGAAGGTTACGGCCGGATCAATATCAGTCTGCGCGATGTGATGGATATGGTGAGCTTCTCTGGATTCTGGAAAGTACTAAAAGCTAACTTCAAGGTTGGGTTAGTCGAAACGTGGAATTCGTGGTGGAAGCCGGGTTATCTGAAAACCGTGCAGAAGTACTGCCCGAAACTCAAACTGAGTGATCTGCAGCCTTATCCAGCGGGCATTCGTGCGCAGGCCGTCATGAAGGACGGTTCACTGGTGCATGATTTCCTGTTTGCCGAGAGTCCGCGCAGTTTGCACGTGTGTAATGCCCCGTCACCTGCGGCCACCTCATCGATCCCGATTGGTGGCTATATCTGCGATAAACTGGCCGAAAAGCAGGTTAACTAACAGCGCTCACCCTTCGCCCGTTGTCATCATGGCGCGGGCGTATTCCTGTATCTCCCCTTTAAGCCACTGTATCGCCGGATCATCAGCGTAAAGCGGATGTTGTGCGATGGTCATCTCAATCTCTGGAATGCCATGCGGCGGTTTGATCATCCGTAGCGGCAGCATCTCACAGAATAGCTGCGCCATATGGAATGGCAGAGTCATGATCGCATCGGTGCGGGCGACAATGCGTGCGCCGGCGGTGTAGTTGGTGATGCGGGATACGTATTCACGTTGTCTGTTCTGTGTTTCCAACCAGCGATCGATTGGATTGGCGGTTTCACTTTCCAGATCGAAAAATACGACGTGCTTCTGTGCCAGATATTCTTTTAGATTCAGCGTATCCGACACCTGCTGATTATTGATGCCCGCGACACATATTTGTTGTTCTGTAATCCAGGGCGCGACTGTCAGGCGTGAGGGCAGGGGTTGGTAAGAATCCAAACCAACGATCATATCCACGGTGCCTTTTTCCAGCCGAGAATAGGCCGTATCCATCGCGATCAGGTCGATCTCCACTTTAATTTGCGGCGCACGTTGTTGTAGCTGACTGAACCAACCGGGAAAAACCACTGTTTCAAAGTAGTCCGTGGTGGCGATCCGGAATGTGCGGTCACTGCGGGTTTCAGAAAACGGCGGCGGCGGGTTGAGGGTTTGCTCAATCAGTTGCAGTGCTTTTCGGACCTCTGGCAGCATCGCCAGTGCGCGAGGTGTGGGTTGCAGTCCCCCTTCCGTCCGTACTAATAGAGGGTCGTCCATCTGTTCCCGCAGTCTGTTTAACGCGTGACTCATGGCGGACTGGCTGAGGAACACTTTCTCAGCGGCGCGGCTGACATGGGATTCGGTAATCAGCGCTTCAAAAATTATCAGCAGGTTCAGGTCAAATTGACGCAACGGTTTCATGAGTCATCTCTATAGTATGTATATCGTGCATATATCAATCATAACTATGCATTTCAATAATTAAAATGCCTTGGGTACTCTAAAGGAAATATAAAAACCGTTTGTCTGGAGAGCCTTATGTCCGAGAACCATACGACCGTTGCTGATGCGGAAATGCCACTATATGGCGCACTGGGAATGACGTTTATGCAGTTTCCGCTGCTGCGCAACCTGTCACACAGTGATGCGGAAGTGATTGTGAGCGGTGTGCCCTATGATATGTCTACATCCGGACGCTCAGGAGCTCGCTTCGGGCCTGAAGGTATTCGTTCTGCGTCCGTCAATATGGTGTGGGAAGGTGCGCGCTGGCCATGGAATTTCGCACTCGACGACCACCTGAAAGTGGAAGATGCTGGCAACGTTTTGTTCAAACACGGTGAGCCACAAACACTGGTCGATAATCTGGAAGCCCACATCAGTCAGATTATGGATGCCGGTAAAACAGCACTGACCTTTGGCGGTGATCATTTTATTACGCTGCCGGTATTGCGTGCCTATGCCAAGAAGCATGGCCCGGTGGCGATTATCCACTTTGATGCCCACACGGATACCTATTCCGGCGGCACCAAATACGATCATGGTACGTTGTTTCACCATGCGGTGAATGAAGGTCTGGTGGATACAGAGCACTCTCTTCAGATAGGCATTCGTACCGCTTACGAAACCGATGGTCATCCATTTGAAGTACTGGATGCTGCGTGGGTGAATGGACACGGGCCAGAGGCCACGCTTCAGCGGATTAAGGATCGTGTAGGCGATAAGCAGGTCTACGTTAGCTTTGATATTGACGGTCTTGATCCATCTTTCGCGCCGGGAACTGGCACCCCGGTGTCTGCGGGATTAAGCATCGATACTGCATTGAAGATTATCCGTGGGCTGCGCGGTTTGAATCTGATCGGCATGGACGTTGTTGAAGTGGCCCCCGCGTACGATCATGCGGATATCACCTCACTCGCGGGTGCCACACTGGCATTGGAGTATCTCTATGTCCTCGCGGCCAACAAAGGCGCGGGTGGGGATTACTTGAGTAAGTAGCCGGATTAGATCTCAGTTTCTATTTAAGAACCATCTTCTGAAAGGAAGGTGGTTTTTTTATGGTTGAGATGTTGTCGGGCGGGCATTGTTGTAGGGAGTTGGTATGTGTGTGTAGGGCAGGCTTCAGCCTGCCGGTAGCCTGAAGGCTACCCTACAGGGATGGTGGGGTGTGGATTCGTCGTCATCGTAGGTGGTTGGCCTGTCGGGTGGTCACTGCTGCGGGGAATGGGTTTATGTGTGTAGGGCAGGCTTCAGCCTGCCGGTAGCTTGAAAGCTACCCTACAGGGATGGTGGGGAGTGAGTTCGTCCTCATTGCGGGTGATTGGCTTGCAGGGGAGTCGCTGCTGCGGGGAATGGGTTTATGTGTGTAGGGCAGGCTTCAGCCTGCCGGTAGCTTGAAAGCTACCCTACAGGGATGGTGGGGAGTGGATTCGTTGTCATCGTAGGTGATTGGCCTGTCGGGGGGCGCTGCTGTGGGGAATGGGTTTATGTGTGTAGGGCATGCTTCAGCCTGCCGGTGGCCTGAAGGCTACCCTACAGGGTGGGGAGTGGAGTGGGTTTGTTGTTATCGTAGGTGATTGGCCTGTCGGGTGGTCACTGATGTGGGGAATCGGTTTATGTATGTAGGGCAGGCTTCAGCCTGCCGGTAGCTTGAAAGCTACCCTACAGGGAGGGTGGGGAGTGGATTCGTCGTCATTGCGGGTGGTTGACCTGCCGGGTGATCATTGATGCGGGGAATGGGTTTATGTATGTAGGGCAGGCTTCAGCCTGCCGGTAGCTTGAAAGCTACCCTACAGGGATGGTGGGGAGTGAGTTCGTCCTCATTGCG
>NZ_JBFGYC010000047.1:0-14161 GCF_041587635.1 Pontibacterium sp.
CAAAAATCTTTTATGTCCGATATTTTGTCCAGACAATTTTATGGACAAAAAACTTTTAACATATCCTTCACAAAAATCCCTATAAAAATCTTAAATAATAACAAAAAACCCTTAATTTTACCAAACAAAACAAAAATATTGAAATCATCCTGTGATTTCTCACATATGGATCGGTGGAGAATGGGTTTGCCCCCCTATTAAGATCCATACGCCAGATCCTCATTTCCCTACATCCAGCTTCTGATCGGAAATGCTACAGGTTCCATCTGGGCTGCACTCTAGCCCTTGCTTTGGTAGGAAGAGCGTGCCTGACCAGCCAGGTAGGCACGCGATGGTTGGCATCAACTCCTTTTAGAAGTTGGTTACAAGTTCGATAAACGCCGTGCGTGGTTCTCCCACGTACAACCCGCCGTTGTTCTCGATACTGGCGCGGGTAAAGTAACGCTTGTCGAACAGGTTCTTGATACCCAGACTCAGGCTGGCATCCAGCCCCGCCAATTTCAGATCACGTTGTGCGGTCAGGTGCCAGCGGGCGAAACCCGGGATCCGGCCGTCCGCGCCGTCGGCACTGGCTGCCTCGGTGTTGGCATCGTCAGAAAACTGGGAGGATTGGGCGAAACTACGCAGGTTCAGACGCCAGTCAGCATGGCGGTAGTTCACCCCCACGCTGCCGGTGTGTCGTGAATACAGACGCAAGTCGTTGCCGTTGTTGTCGCCACTGGTATGTTGTGCCTGGGTATAGGCGTAGCTACCGTCAACGGATAACCCCGACAAGAGCAGATCGGACAGGTCGTAATTTAGCGCCAGCTCCAGACCTCGATGACGAGTTGAGCCGATATTCACATTCGCGCCGACACTCGCGTCATATTGAATCTGGTTGTCGAAGTCGATGTAGAACAGTGTGCCGTCTAATGCCAGCGGGCCGGACTCGTAGCGTGCACCCAGTTCGTACAGGTCGGAACGCTCCGGTTCGAGCGAAGAGTCGCTGGATGTAGACAATGCCAGATGCCCTACAGCGGCAAACGAGCGGTTGGCATTTGCATACAGCTTGGTACGCGGACTCAGGTTATAGCTCGCGCTGACGGAAGGCAGCCATTCACTGTAGTCCTCTTCATCGGTGAAATCGGTAAGCAGATTGGTACGCGATACTGAGATATTCTCGTAACGCAGCCCCGGTACCAGCTCCCAGTCACCCAGCGTGATGCGGTCGTCGATGTACAACGCATGAGCGTCGGTCTCGCCATCGGTATTACGGTTGAGCACCTCCGCCACAGAGGTCGGATCGAATCCGGCCGCCCCAGATCGGCGGTAACGCTTTTCGTTGCTCTCTTCACGGATAAAGCGATAGCCTACAGACCACTCATGGGAGCTATCACCGACAAAACTCAATCGCGAGAAGCGGGGTTCGAAACCGAATACCTGATACTCACGCGGCAGACGATCAAGCCGGGTCAGGCTGCTATCGTTGCCGTTGGCCAGGGTGAATTCACGAAAGCTGTCACTGGCAAATACACCGACCTCAAGATCAGTCAAAGCATCAATCTCGTTGATGTAGCGTGCGGTCACTTCCTGACGATCACCATCAAAACGTTCATGTAAATGGGTGGATTGGAAGGGATCCGCGTCGAACTCCGTGCTGGTCAACGGGCCAGGCAGGACCGCTTCTGCGTCGTACAGGTTAACCCGTCCCTCAATGCGTGACGTGTCATTCACTGGAACCGTATATTTCAACAGCAGGTTGTCGATATCCTGCTCGTTGTTGTCGCGAAATCCATCTCCATGATCTCCGCTGTAACTCAGCAGTACACCTGCACCGTTGTCAGCGCTACCGCCGACACTGAAACTACCGTTCAGGCGTCTTTCGTCACCCTTGTCGGTCGACACTTCGGTGCGCAACGCTACACGCCCGGCGAATTCGTCCGGGATAGACGGCGTAATGAAGTTAATCACGCCACCTATATTCTGCGGTCCATAGCGGACAGCACTTCCTCCCTTGACCACATCGATCGCTTCAATGTTCCCCAGGCTAACCGGTGCCAGCGAGAGCTGAGGTTGTCCATAGGGTGCGTTTGCCAGCGGCACGCCATCAAGCAAAACCGTTGCACGGGACGTCAAACGTGAACCTAAACCTCGCAGACCGATATTGAGGGCGAAGTCACCGCTGCCGGTGCCGTTGTTTTCCGGCACCTGCACGCCGGGTAGCAGCCGCAATGCTTCAGCCACGGTATTCGCACCGCTTTCCTTGATCTCCTGCTCGCGTGCCACATGGCGCGCTCCTGGATGGGCCTTCACCAGTTCCGGATCGGCATCGCCCAACCAGTTTCCGACCACTGTCATCGTGTCGTTTTCCTGTGGGACGGGTGTTTCCGCCGCTGTCGCTGTCGCGACGGTTACCGCTATCGCCAGCGGCGCAGCGCCAACAATCAACCCAACTTTGCGGGTTAGGATTTCAGTAGCCATTCAACCTCCTGTTTAGTATCTGTATTCAATGTGTGATCGTCAGGGAAATTCGGTGAACAAGTACGCACTGCCGGTATTGGGATGCGTTCCAGATGCTGACTGTCGGAAAACTGCTCCGGCAGCCGTAACCATTCAGCTGCCTGTCCAGCACCTCGCCAGAGTGCACAACCCGGTCGTAGGTGGATAAAGGGCACGGTCCGGGAAAGGTTGTAGGCCCCCAGGCCTTGCATCAGCAGCAGGTCCCCCTGCTGCAGCGGCGGTAACTGTGCCTGATCGGTGATGCAGTCGTGGTTCATGCAGGAGTTACCCAGCAGGCGAGTCACAGCTGTCTCGCCATCGGCGCTGCCACCAGCGGCCAGACGCAACGGATGACGATAGGTACGGACCGTGGGTGATACATTGATGCCACCATCCACGATCCAGCTACGCTCACCACGTGAGCCAATTACTGACATCAACAAACCGCCACAGGCATCAACCAGGGTACGTCCCGGTTCAAGAATAATGCGGCAGTTGGGCGCAACCGCCAGCAATGCCGGCAACGCTGCTTGCAGGTAGGACTCGGCCGACATCGGCGGATAAACACTGCTGCGAGGCTCATCCCAGCGGGGACTGATGCCCGCCAGTCCGCCACCGATATCAAGCCACTGCAACTCCGTGCCGTACTTCTGGCGCAGCTGGGTAACAACTTCCGCCAAGGTCTGTCCCATCTGGCGAAATCGCTCCAGATCGCGGATATTGGTCCCCAGATGACAGTGCAAACCGGCCAGACGTAAGCCGGGCTGGCGATGGATCCATTCGATACAACGCCACGCCTCGCCGCTATGCCAGTCAAACCCAAACCGGCTCCAAGCTTCATCACACCGCTCCACCACCAACCGTATCCCGACCGGTAACGGGCGATTGAGTGCAGTTCCCAGCGCTGCCAGGCGCTGCAACTCTGCCAGGTTATCGGCGTTCAGCATGCAACCGTCGGCAACGGCCTGGGCAAGATCATCATCGCTTTTCGCCGGACCGTTAAACACGATCTGTCCGGCGGGCACACCCAGGCTGCGTGCCAATTGGTATTCGTGCCCCGATACCACTTCAGCCCAAGCACCATCGCGGTGTAACAGACTGATCAAACCGTGTAAGGGGTTGGTCTTGTAGGAGTAAGCAATGACACCGTTAGAGGTCATCCGCTGCAGTGCCGTCTGAAGTTCCATCAAACGTGCACGCAGGGTACGCTCACAAATCAGGTAGAGAGGAGAGGCAAAATCACGTGCCAGGGCACGCGCGTCTGCCGGTGAAATATCGTCAAACGGGTGTAACATGGCCGGTCTCTTTTTCCATTCCGGGTTGTGAAAGGGAGTGCTGGCGGAGACGCCATAACCACAGCGCCAGCAGCAGATAGGTCAGCGCTACCGCACTGAACGCCAGCGAAAAACTGAGCAGTGCCGCTACCAGCCCACCCAGCAGATAACCGCTGAAGTTGCCGAGCTTAACCGCAGCCTGTCCCGTGCCCACACTGCGCCCGGACGTGGCACGCAGTTGGCTAAGCAAACCAAACAGGGACGGCATCATCGCCGCCAGACAGATGCCCCAGGCGAAACGCAGGGCCAGCAGGCTCCATAAGTTCTGCTCCAGGGTGTGCAGCAACATCAGGGCTGCACTGAACATCGCCAGTACTGCGGTCTGCAGCAGCACCACATCGCGGTGTTGCCCATCGAGCCGCCGCCCCCATAGGGGTGCGGTGATCAGCATCGCCAGTCCACTGGCGCCATACAGCACTCCGATCAGCATATTGCTTCCCGGCATACTGTCTTCCACATAAAGGGCGAAGAACGACTGCGGCATCATGCGGGCAATCTGGGAGAGCACCAACGCCAGCAACAGCCCCTGCACAATAGTTCTGGTACAGGCTAGTGAGGGCGTGCCCGCTTCGGTCGACAAGGTTCTCGCCGAAGCCAGTTTGCGGTCGTCAATCAGGGTGAAAAGCATGACCAGGGCAACACCTATGCATGCAGCAGCAGCCACCTGAAAGATCTGCGTATAACTCCACAGATCCGATACCAGCCCCCCCAGTACGGGTCCCATCAGGGTACCGGCAGCGGTGGCGCTTTGGAGGTATCCCAAAGTGCGACTGCGCGTATGCGCGGTGCACAGCTGGAGGCCATACGCCATAGCGGCAGCAATCACACCCGCCAAGGCACCCTGCAGCAAGCGCAGACACAGAATCAACAGGGGCAGCTCCTGCAGGGCGATCAGCCACTGTGTGAGTGCCAGACCCAGCAGCGCCCTGAGTACCATCCATTTATGACCGTACCGATCACCCACCCGTCCCCAGAACGCGGCGGTGGCAAAGGCGGTCATCATCGGTGCGGCGATCAACGCCGCACTCCACAACACTAGCGCCTCGCCGTGCAAACCCACCTGCTGGCGCAGAAAGAGGGGCCAGAACGGTCCACTCATTTCCATCGCGGCAATGGCAAGACACTGACCACCCCACAGGAACCAGAGGGAACGGCGCCGGGCTGCGTCAGCCTTCATCGTGCAGCCCTTGCAACGGATTCGGCAAATCGATGTAAATGTAGTGATGCGAGGTTTCGTCCAGGCGCATCCGGGTCAACGCTTTCAGTTGCCACGCCTGGGTCAGAATAGCCCGGTACTCCGCCTGCCAACGGTCCGATGGTACGTGTGGTCGCAGTACGGTGAAGCGTTCAACCACTGCCTGCGCGACACAACGCCATAACGTCGATTCGGCGATACCGAAGGTGCGATGCAGGCACAGTACAACTTCGCCCAGATGTCCCTGCAATACCGCATGCAGGAACTTATTGCGAACTTCCACTGCGTCGTCGGTGACGGTGACCGCTCCCGGGTAGGCTTTCAGTTCGAATCCATGCTGCATCAGGGTTGGAGCATGGATCCGGATACCACCGAAATCGCGTGCCAGCACCCGCTTCAGGCGATGTTGTTCATCAAATACCGCCACGGCGTTCTGCTGATGGGCTTCCAGCGCGATACCATAGCGCAGGAACAGGTCCAGATGCCCGGCCAGTACACACGCCGTATAGTCGGCAAAGTACGCCACGATAGTGTCGTTGTCCGCAGCCCCGGCTGCTGCCAGAATCTCCGCCAGTAGCGGCTGTCGTGTCACCGGGCTGTCCACGAACAAGGCGGCCACCGCCAGTGCGATCTCTCCGGTGCCTGTGCGGCTTGCCGGGCTCCCCCTGAACAACGCCGACAGAAAACGCATATCGTCATCATGCACATCACTACCCGGGCGGCGCAGATGCATGCCTACCGATTCAGGCAGCACCTGCAACGCAGAACCGATATGTTCATCACGGGCACAAATAGCCTGCAGAATCGCGGTAATCTGTGGTCCGGTCTGTACAGACGCGGGCGATACGGTACGCACGGCACTGGTTGCCTGCACCGCAACCGGCAGCTTGATGTGAGGCGCCTTTGGTTGGTCGATTGGCGCCATAGTACGGAACGACATGGTCGCTCCGGTGGTCATCTCCGGACCATCCAGCATACAGATGTGCTGAGCCGCTAGTTCCGCGGCAAAGCGTTGCGGTATAACCGTCTCAGCCTGCCAGTGGTGGACCGGTACCGGCGCATATTCATCAGCATCAAGACCACGCTGAGTTAACTCGGCGTGCCACTGCGCCAGCCAGGCCGGATAGTGATCTGTCAGCCAGTTCTCCGCCGTGTCAGTGATCTCCCTTCCGTTCTGAACATGGAGATGGCTGCGTCGTACAGCAGCCAGGCGTACACTTGCACCGCCACGAAACTCCGGCGAGTACTGCAAGACCTCGGCAGGCTTCAGACCCAGCTTGGTTTTGGAGCAGGGATGGTAAGGGTGTCCAATCGCCGCCCACTGTTCGAAGAACAACGCCGGATCACTGCCTACGCCACCGGCGCGAATCCACTGCCAGAAACTGTCATGCCCCGCATGCTCGACCTGCTGGGCAAGCTCATCGTTCCAGCGTCGACGGTAGGCCAGGCACATGGCATTGTTGAAGATGCCGTTGTTCAGCTCTTCTTTCAGAGCCCGCCAGTCTTTATCGGCCGGGCTGGCTCCGGTTTCTGCGGCTAGCAACGCTAGCAGCTCCTGCACATCGGTCAGTTCACGGCTTTCAGCTGATTCATGCCCAATCAGCTCAATCCCTTCAAGTCCCTCAAAACGGCATAGCGAGACCTGATGGATCCCTTTCAGCAGAAGCATGGCACGGCTGCGCCACAGCGGTACAACCAGCTCGCCGGTACCACGGTCAACAAAGCTGAGCATGTGCTCTCTCAACGCGGCCTGCAGCAACTGCTGCAAACACTGGCTGGTCGCCTGCGCCTGAAATCGCTGCAATGCCGGAAAACTGTTCACATCGTAGATGTTCTGAGCGGTGGTCGGATCCATGTGCCAACTCTCCCTGGATACACGAATAAGTTTGTAATGAGCTTGCCCGGGGGCAGGAAGATCTCCCCCCGGAAGATACAAGATCATATTCCGAGTCGGATACTATATGATAATAATTCGCATTACCAGTAGCGTTTGATTATTAATTCCCTTGCGCGCTTCGCGATAAGATCATGCGAATCATGGAAATATCGCTGCGCTCAGCAGGATAGGGGCTGGCAGTAGGTCGACATCAGGAGACAGGATTTAATGCTGCACGGCTACCAACAGATCAGAGGCGATCAATTCGGCAGCATGGATACCACGTCCTAGTGACCAAGCGTTGGGATCAACCTGAACGATCTGTTGCCGTTTTGTTGCCGTCAGGTACGCCCAGACCGGGTGTTGTCGCCAACGCTTCAGGATATCGGAGCCGCCTTGTCGGGATACATAATCACCCAGTAGCAACCAATCGGGATTAATACCGGCGAGTTGCTCCAAACCGACCGGGATATAGGCCCGATTATCATTGCTTGGGGCTGCATTATTGAGCCCCAGACGTCGCAAAACCCCACTGGCAAAGGCGTGGCTGCCATGCAGGGTGACACTTTTGTGGCTGGTGACGGCAAACAGCATGCGCTCGTCTCTCACTGTCCGTTGCAGTTGCACCGCATAGCGATCCATCGTCAGTTGATGTTGGTGTAATGCCCGCTCAACCCGTGCTTCCCGCCCCAGCGCCCGGCCTATTTTTCGAGCCTCCTCCAGCAGCGTGCCGTATTCCGCGCCATAGCTGAGTAGCAGCTGCGTCGGCGCGATCGCTTGCAACTTGTCATAGATCGCCCGATGGCGGAACCGGTCTGCAATGATCAGATCTGGTTGCAGACTGGCGATGGTTTCCAGATCCGGCTGTCCCCGTAAACCCACCGATTGATACGGCCCCAGTTGCGCGCGTATAACCGGTAATATTCTTTGTGCCCGCCGGTCATCAGCGATACCCACTGGACTGATACCGGCCAGAACGACCGCATCCAGAAAAGAATACTCTAGCACCACCACACGTAACGGCTTAGCATCAGGAGTCTCGTACCGACCGGTATCCGACTGGGGGTGAGCATATACAACACCAAACAACACCAACCCCACCAAACCACAGGCCCACCTAAAGAACATCATCACTCACACTCACTCATCACAAGGAATAGATCTGAACCGCGTCTCTGTAACACTCCACTCTGCCTACCATCAGCCACACTAGTTCCACTCGAGCTAAAGTATCCAGAATAACCTTGTCGCAGTAAATACAAATCATTATCATAACGCTTATCAAGATCTTATAATGGCCATACTGCATCGGTATTGTTTTCCGATATACGCATACAATAGGCACTCTGAGCGCACCGTCGTCATTGGCTGTTTCAGCTTGCAAAGTAGATACCAGCACTTTTACGTGATTTGGCGCTACGCTCAATCTTTGGGACACAGATTAACGGGTGTGTATTTAGTTTTTAGGACTTTCTGCAGGGATCAGGTCAATGATTTTCCGGACATCACCGTTGTTATCTGTCGCGCTGCTATTGCTGTTGACCTGCGGGTTTATGATGGCACTGCTCGGTGGCTCCACCTTTAACCTGCAACCAACGCACCTCTGGCAGGCATTGGCGGGTAGCCAGACTTTGGCAACGGAACTGCTGCTAAGCCTACGCCTACCACGGGTGTTGATCGCGGCCACCGTCGGGGCCACTCTTGCCATCGCCGGAGCCCTGATGCAGGGGATCACACGCAATCCGCTAGCATCCCCGGCCTTATTCGGCATCAATACCGGCGCTGCCTGCCTGCTGGTTGTCGGCCAGACGCTAAACCTCCCTCTGATATCCAACATGCCATTGCTGCAGACCACATTTGGCGCACTGCTAGCGGGTGCAGCCGTATTCCTTTTGGGCGGCGGGGGCACCGGCCGTTTACACCCAACCCGCTTGGTTCTGGCCGGGATTGCGGTTAATGCACTGTTTCTGGCACTAACCCGAACCCTATTGATCCTCGACGAACAAGCCCAGTCGGTGGTTGCCTGGCTCGCAGGGTCACTGGCCGATACGGATTGGGGTCACTGGCAGCAACTCTGGCCCGCTGCGTTACTCGGCACCGTGGCGGCATTTACTCTCGGTCCAAAGCTGAATTTGCTGGCGTTGGGCGATGAAACCGCTGCAAGCCTTGGCGGTTCACCCGCCCGTGTGAGGCTGCACGCGTCGGCAGTGGTGGTGTTGCTGGCGGGATCGGCAGTCGCGGTAAGTGGCCCTATCGCCTTTATCGGATTGATGGTACCGCACCTGGCCCGTCTTCTGGTGGGTCAGGATCATCGTATTCTGCTGCCTGTCACGGGGCTACTGGGCGCCGCCTTACTATGCTGGGCTGATTATCTGTCCCGGTTGCTGCAGTACCCTTCAGAAACCCCAGTCGGCTTAGTTCTGGCTCTGCTGGGCGCACCCTTTTTTGTCTGGCTGTCACGCCAGCAACAGGAGACCACCTGATGGCACTGCGTATAGGCATGATTGCGGTCGGCCTGCTGTTGATGGCGGTTGCCGGTGTTCTGCTTGGCACCCTGAGTTTGGAACAGGCGATGACACGCGCGTGGGTGATGCAGGACCTCCGCCTGTCGCGCGTCGTGATCGCCATACTGGCCGGATCCGCCTTAGGGGTTGCTGGGGCGCTCACACAGGGCGTGATTCGCAACCCGCTGGCGTCACCGGACCTGATCGGTGTCACGGCGGGTGCCAGCTTGGCGGCGACTGCAACCCTGCTGTTATTCCCACAGCTGGCCCACGCCTGGCTGATCCCTGCCGCGATTGTTGGCGGACTTGTAAGCCTGCTGATTCTGCTCTGGCTGGCAGGGGACAGTAAGCTGAATCCAACCCGCTTGGTACTGGTGGGGATCGCGCTCAGCTTCTGGTTTGGAGCACTGGTCGACTGGCTGCTGAGCAGTCAGCCCCAGCAAATCAACGCGGCCCTGGTCTGGCTTACTGGTAGTCTCTGGGGGCGAGGCTGGTCCCATGTCTGGATCCTGCTGCCCTGGCTGCTGGTACTACTGCCGGCTGCATTCACCCTGAGTCTGAAGCTAGACCTGTTGGCTCTGGGGGATGAAAGCGCACAGTGCCTAGGCACTGATGTAAAACGTGTACGCCTGTTGGCCCTGATCCTGGCAGTCACACTAGCGGCCGTCAGCGTCGCCGTGTGCGGTGCCATCAGCTTTATCGGTCTGGTTGCCCCCCACTTGGCCCGCCTGCTGGTTGGTGGCCGTCACTTATTGCTGATGCCAACTGCGGCCCTGCTGGGTGCAGCCCTGCTGCTGTTGGCAGATATTACCGCCCGCACCCTGACGCCACCCATTGAGCTACCCGCCGGGGTGCTGACCGCAATAATCGGTGCACCTTACTTTATATTCCTACTGTTGAGATACAGGGGCTGGTGATGAGTTATCTGAATATAGAGGGCCTGCGTTTGAGCTACGGTAAGCGCACGGTGATCGACAATCTGGATCTGGAGATTAGTGCTGGCAGGATTACCGCGCTGATCGGCCCCAACGGTTGCGGTAAGTCGACACTGTTGAAAACCATCGCCCGCGTGCTGACGCCACAGAAGGGACGGGTGAGGCTTAAGAGCCAAGATATCCACAAACAAGACAGTCGCACCATCTCACAACAGCTGGCGCTGCTGCCACAATCACCCATCACGCCGGAAGGAGTCAGTATCCGGGATCTGGTCGGTTACGGACGTGCGCCCTGGTGTGGACGCTGGGGTCGACTGTCGAGCAACGATGAGCAGATCGTCACCGACGCTCTGAATCAGGTCGGTTTGGCCGAACTGGCAGACCGGCCCGCTACTGCTTTGTCCGGTGGTCAGCGTCAACGCGCCTGGATTGCGATGATCCTCGCCCAGCAGACCGACCTGGTGCTGCTGGACGAACCCACCACCTGGCTGGACATAAATCACCAGATCGAACTCTTGCAGATGATGCGGCGCCTGAACGACAGCGGTAAAACCATTGTGGTGGTACTGCATGATCTGAACCAGGCCTGCCGTTACTGCGACGAACTGGTGGTACTACAACACGGCCAACTTCAGTCCCAGGGTGCCCCCGCCGATATTTTCACCCCGCAGTTGGTAAGCTCCGTGTTTGATGTACAGGCGGAGATCCACCGGGATCCGGTCTCCGGCAGCCCGACCTTGGTCGCGCTGGATTAAACGGGGATAAATCCCGGATTTTCCTACATCCACGATCCGCCACTCTGGTGCCCACGCGTCCCAAATCATCCTTGGCAGTTGGCAATGCGCATCTTGTGTTCGCCCATCATACGAGCGAAATGGCAGCAGATCATGACTGTGTCCTTACCATGTGGAACCTGTTTATGGAGCCAAGTATGGTCGTATTGGTACAGCCAAATATACTCTAGACCGCGCCGTAATGGCTTGGTGTGCAAGTCGCTTTGGAAACGATTACAACGCCTTATACGGTTCCTGACGATCTCGTTTGGTTCACCATGTCAAACTCAGCGTTACCGGACAAGACAACCTGGGGGTACCGATGCGCAAAATACAAATGCGCCACCTACCGATGTTGCGCAATTAAGCCCGCCAAGAAGCGCTGACTCTCCGCCAATAACGAATAGCCATCATGCTCAACACCGGGCACCGTAACGAACTGAACCGCAATCCCCTGCTCACTGAAGTTCCGATGTAACGCATGTAATCGTTGCTGGCGACTGCGCATCCGGCCATCGGGTGTGACATAGTCATCCATGATCAGCTCGTTATCCTCCCCTCCAATCACCATCTGAACCGGTACCTGCCGCATGCTGCTATAACACACGGCACGCCCAAAACACTGCTCAAAATCGGCAATCCCCCGCCCCCAGGAATACTGCTCATCCAGTAAGGTCACCTGGCCTGGAGCCGCGATTGAAAGCGCTTTCAGTCGCTGGGGATGCAAATAAAAAAAACGGTGTGCAAACTGGGCGCCCCCCGAAAAGCCATGCAGAAACAGACCCGGTAACACTGCGTAGTTGGCACTGACTTCATCAACCATAGCAAGCAATATCAGGTCATACCGTACGCTGCTGGGACACTGCATTTTGTAACTGTCTGCATCACCCGGAGCCAGGATTCCGACGGGAAACAACGGCACCAGCACAATACAGCTGTACTGCTCTGCGAATTCGATAAAGCGGTCACGGTAACTCTCCGCTGTACGACTGGAACCATGGATCACCACAACCAATGGCAGGGCGGTGCCAGGCTGCTTAGGCTGGATTTGCGGAACATAAAGACAATAGGAAAACCGTGGATCAGCCTGACAGGCGGTGAACGGTATACGTCCCTGATGATAACGTAGCTGAATCTCTCTCACATGACTTCCTTTCCGTTGGAAAGCACCAACTCCGATGCCGACAGCGGCCCCTGAGCAATGCAGAAGGGCTTTCCATTATCCTGCGGGATAACCTGTGCCCGCACGTTAAATACCCACCCAAGCGACACAGGTATAATGACCTGCGCTGGCTCCCCCTGCGCAATCAATTGTCCCTTCTGCATGACAACCACACAATCCGAGTACTGCACTGCTAAATTAAGATCATGCAGCGACATGACAGCGGTCAAGCCCTGTTCGCGATTAAGGTGGGATAAAATCTCGAGTACTTCCAGTTGATGCCCCCTGCCCAGAGAGGTAGTGGGCTCATCAACCAGCAGATCGGGGCCAAAGGTGGAGATCGCCACAGCTCGGCTTGCCCCGTCAGACACCTCCACTGTCACCACACGATTATCAGTGATGGCTGCTGCCTGAACCGTCACCGCTAACCAGCAAGTGAAAAGCCCAATAGTTAACAATCCTGCTCTGTCCATCCACTTTTTATCCGGGGGTTCAATACTTGCAATTATTTCGTTTTTCAGGCCCCACTTCACCGCATAATTGGCACCAAAAACAGACTGTTTTTTCTGATTTCATGGCTGTTAGCGTGTAACATTGCCTGCATTCGAGTTTGCAAGGATGAATAATGAGCACCAAGAACAAACTGCTTACCGACCAAGCCACCAAAGAACTTATCAGCCAGCTAAAACAGAAAATAGGTACCGGTGCATACCTTCCTGGCGAGTGGCTCAGACAGATCGATATCGAAAACACGTTCAACGTAAATCGCTTTACTGTGCGCTCTGCGTTTACCGAACTCAGCAGCAGCGGTTTTCTTCAGCATGTCCCTTATAAAGGCTACCGTGTTATCGAGTATTCCGTGCAAGAACGTATCGCGATTACAGAAGCTCGTGAATTGCTGGAAAGCGCAGTGGCACTTAAGGTCATGGCTAATATTGACGACGCCGGCATACAGCAGCTGCAAGACCTGGCAGAAGGATTTCACACCGCCATGAAAAAAGAGGACCTGGAGCAGATGATGGAGCAGAACTTTGAGTTTCATCGCTCCTTTTACAGCTACTGCAATAACCACTACCTCTCCAACATGATTGATGAAATGCGTGAGCGCGGCGTCGGCAGTGCAAACCAAGGCTGGAGCAAACGTTCGACCATCGCAGCCAGCAGCCAGGACCACTTCGATATGGTCACCGCCCTCCATGAACGCAACATCGTTCGCCTACAGTCACTTATCCATCTACACCTGAATCGCTGGCGAGAAGGTTATCAAGGCCTGTAGGCCGGCCCCAAGCAGCCGTTGCGAGTCTTACACAGCCAAGCTACTTAAAAGCGCAACGAGGTCTGAGTCACCCAGACCAACATTGGCGCCAATAAGAACAAATATTATCAGTATTTGCAACTGATTGATCTTCACCGATGATTACTTGCATTTGCAGCACCCTGGCTATAAATCCATTCGGCCACGGAGAAGACCGGCACATAGGGCTGCCTGGATTTGTACCGCCACATTTCAGCTATACCTCTCCTGCATACAACTCACTTTTGCAGCCGCTTATTCGCCCCCCCCCATATCAATGGACATCGCAAAATTACTGTACAGGCTAATACGGCGTTAAAAGTCGGCTCACAATGTTTTTTATAGCCCACTATTCAAGCCAGAAAAGAATCCGGTATAGCTAAATACAAAACCAAATGACAATCATTATTATTTGATTGTATTGGCGCCAATTTACCTTTATGATGCGCCCCACATAGCATGACCAGATTCAGAAAATGTCATGAAGTGACATGCAAGCGCCTGCGCCCCCACAGCGGCACAATCAGGACACCCGTGTAACGAAGAGCTATCAGCAATCAAGGTGCTGATGCCATAACCACCAGGGGATCTAAACACAATGACCATCCGC
>NZ_JBFGYC010000048.1:0-13982 GCF_041587635.1 Pontibacterium sp.
ATGAGGCCGCACCGGATGGTACGCCGACGATGCATCTGGAGAGTTTCCCGATTGGTAAGGCACACTTTGCCATTACCGAATATGTGGCGACGGAAGAACGCTCTAGCCGCCGCTTCCCGCTGTTGCTGACAACGGGGCGTATTCTGTCCCAATACAATGTCGGTGCTCAGACCCGTCGTACCGATAATCAGGTGTGGCATGATGAAGATGTGCTGGAACTGCATCCGCACGATGCCGAGGAGCGTGGTGTGAACGACGGTGACTGGTTGGGTGTTGCCAGCCGTGCCGGTGAAACGGTGATGCGCGCGCGTATCAGCGATCGTATGCAGCCAGGTGTGGTATATACGACCTTCCATCATCCCGGCAGTGGTGCCAATGTTGTCACAACCGATAATTCGGATTGGGCGACCAACTGCCCTGAATACAAAGTGACCGCGGTGCAGGTGGTTAAAGTGAATCAGCCATCGGAGTGGCAGGAGCGTTATCGCAACTTTGATGAACAGCAGCAGGCATTACTAGCCACGGCACGCGCCGAGGGGCGTGGTCGTAAGTCCCGCAGCAGGGCATAGATGATGGCAGCCCGACCTATACAGCACGCTGAGCCGGAGCAATCGTCCACCGAACAGGATCGCTGTTATGTATCCGTCTCGGTGGAGCGTTTCCAGCAAGATGGCAATACACAGGCAGATGATCTGATCGCGCAGGAGGTGCCGGTTGCGTTGATCTATAACGGCATCTCCCATGTGGTGATGATGGCGTCCCCCAGTGACCTGGAAGACTTTGCGGTGGGCTTTAGCCTGAGTGAAGGAATTATCGAACAGGTTGCTGAGGTCTACGATATCGTTGTTCAGTATGATCCGGAAAATCTGCTGGCCGGTGTGGAAGTAAACCTGACCATTGCTGCGCAACGTCAGATGGAGCTGAAGAAACGGCGACGTAATCTGACTGGGCGCACGGGGTGTGGTCTGTGTGGGGCTGAGTCTCTGCAAGAGGTGATGCGTCCGGTGGGCCATGTCGACGCGCAACCGTTGGTTGAGGGTCAGGCTGTTGAAGCGGCTGTTGCCGCGTTGGCAAAACACCAGCCTTTGCAGGCGATGACCGGCGCGTTTCACGGTGCGGCATGGTGTGACGGGCAGGGCAATATTCTGCAGTTGCGGGAAGATATCGGTCGCCATAACGCGCTGGATAAGCTGCTGGGGTATTTGCGCCGCAGTGAGGTCGAGTTGAATACGGGCTTTGTTCTGGTATCCAGCCGGGCCAGTTACGAAATGGTTTATAAAAGCAGCCGTTGTGGTGTTGCAACGCTGGTGGCCGTATCAGCGCCCACCGCACTGGCTCTAAAAATGGCGCAGGAGGCGGGGTTAAACTTAATTGGGTTTGCCCGTCCCGGCCGTCACGTGGTCTATCACCGCGCTACTGAAGAATAAAGAGGAATACCGAACGATGGGGAGTCATCAACTAGCCAGCCTGATCCGGATGGCCAATCAGATCGCCGAGAACAATCGTCATGTGGGTGATGATGCCGCAGTTGCTAAAGTGGTTTCAGGTCACCTGAGCCGTTTCTGGGCACGGTCCATGAAACAGCAGATACAGGCGTATTTGCAGGCCGGAGGTGAAGAATTGAACCCGGCAGCACGGGTTGCCATTGCACAACTTTAACCAGGTGTGCTGGTTGTATTTTCGCCAGTGCACAACGCTTTTGCTTTACAGCAAAGGATAAAACTCTATTATCGAAAGAATTAGCAGATTTATTCAGTGGTCTGACGCCACAGTATGTATGTTGTTCTGAAGGATAGGTTTTACGCCGAATATGACGTTCGAAGATTACACACAGCCTGTAAAAATTCTGGTGACAGGCGCCACCGGACAGGTCGGTTCTGCCATTGTGCAGGGGGCTGACGATGAGCCTTTTTTCTCGGTCGTCGGTTTAGGACCGAAGGAACTGGATATCACGTCGCAAGAGCAGATTCGCGAGAAGCTGGATCTGTATCTGCCCGATTACGTCATAAACTGTGCGGGTTTTAACGGTGTTGATGCGGCTCAGCATGAGCATGAGCGTTGTTATGCCGTAAACGCCGAAGGTGTAGAGAAGCTGGCCGCTGCCTGTGGAGATCTCTCTATCCCGGTGGTGCATCTTTCCAGTGATTTTGTTTTCGACGGTCACTACGACAGTGGTTATCGTGAAGACGATGAAGTGTCCCCGCTGGGTGTATATGGCGACAGCAAATGGCAGGGTGAAGAAGCATTGCGCCGTGTTTTGCCGCAACACCTGATTCTGCGTGCCAGCTGGGTATTTAGCGAAAGTGGTAATAACTTTGTGACACGAACGTTGGAGCGCGCGCGTTCGCAGTTGGAAATCAAAGCCGTTAATGATCGTATCGGTAACCCAACCGCCGCTTCTGACCTGGCCCGAGTGGTTCTGGCGATGTTGAAGCAGATACACAATGGCGCTGAAGCCTGGGGGACGTATCACTACTGTGGTGCGGAAGTGACGAACCGCTACAGTTTCTGCAAAGAAATTATTTCTCTGGCGATGGGATATGAAGAGTTGGCGATGGAAAAACTGACGTCAGTCAGCGCCAGCCATTACCCTAAAGAAGCGCAGCGCCCCAGCTCTTCTGTGCTGGAGTGTAAAAAACTGCTCAATACCTTTGGTATCCATCAGCGGCCCTGGCGCAGTGATCTGTCAGAAGTTATCCGCTTTCACTATCAGAGCCGCAAACAGGCACTGCAAGACTGATCCCCGGCGAGATCCGTCAGAGTATCAGCCAGGGTTCAGGGTGGTGAGTCAGTGCCACCGCAACGATATAGCCGGCTGTACAGATGGCGCCCGTTAAGGCCGCAATGCGTATTGCTCGGGTCCGCCCCCGACGCAGCGCGATACTGCCCAACACAATATAGGCCAGCAATCCGAGAACTTTTGCCGTCAGCCAGCTGTCCACAAAAGGATACTGCTGTAGTTTGAAGGCCAGTGTCCCGGCGCTGACCAGCAGAACGGTATCGACGATGTCAGGGCCGATCCGCATCCAGCGTTTACTGAGTAAGCGTGGTTTCTGCATCATGCACCAACCACGAAAGAGGAAAAATGTCAGGCTGAGGATAACCGCCGTGACATGAATATGTTTTATTGCCAGATAGCTCATTTTTGAATATCTAATGGGTATAAGGATATAGCCAAAATTTCCGTGCTAAGATGGGCGTATGTTTTTTATACAGTGTCGTATATTAGATCTATATAAAGCACTGTGCATTGATATTGGTTAGTTATGAACTCTCAATCTGAACAACAAAAACAAGCACTGATTGATGACTTCGGCCGCCGCGTTGATTATGTCCGTTTATCGGTGACCGATCGCTGCGACTTCCGCTGTGTGTATTGCATGAGCGAGAAGATGGAGTTTCTGCCCAAGCAGCAAGTGCTGACGCTCGAAGAGATCTACAACGTTGCAGCATCGTTTTCTGATCTGGGTGTTAAAAAAATCCGACTGACTGGCGGTGAGCCGCTGGTACGCCGTGGCGTGATGGACCTGATTCGCGAGATCGGCAAGTTGCCGGTGGATCTGGTGATTACTACCAACGGTTCCCAGTTGGGGCATATGGCCGGTGATCTGAAAGACGCAGGTGTATCCCGCCTCAATATCAGCCTCGACAGTCTGCAGCGTGATCGTTTTCAGCGTATGACCCGCAGCGACAAACTTGATCAGGTGCTGGCGGGCATTGATGCCGCACGTGAAGCCGGGTTTGAGCGTATCAAACTGAATGCTGTGGTGATGCGCGGTCGTAATGATGACGAAGTGTTGGATCTGGTCGATTTCGCCCGTGATAAGCAGATTGATGTCAGCTTTATCGAAGAGATGCCCCTCGGCGGTATTACGGAGCATGACCGAGCTGAAGCGTATTGTTCCAGTGATGAAGTGCAGCAGATTATCGAGCAACGTTATCCCTTGCTGGCGACCACCGAGCGGACCGCCGGACCGTCTCGTTACTTCCGTATGAACGACAGTGATAGTCGGGTGGGTTTTATCTCACCTCACAGCCACAACTTCTGTAGCGAATGTAACCGTGTGCGGGTGACCGTCGAAGGCCGTCTGTTACTCTGCCTGGGTAATGAGCACTCGGTGGATCTGCGCAAGGTGATGCGTGCTAATCCGGGTGACCGCGCATTGCTGCAGCAGGCGATCATTGATTCCATGCATCTCAAACCTGAACGTCATTGGTTTGATCTGGAAGACGATGAGCCGCAGATTATCCGCTTTATGAATATGACTGGGGGCTGATTAGCGTCAGCCTTTTCCCTCACCGCTGTTGTGATACAGTGGTGCCTTTCTTCGATTTTGCGCACCTGTTATAGGTCTGCGCACGCACTTATTTGCCATAGTTTCAGGAGTTTCCAACAATGGGCCACGCATCCGCCAAGGCTGAGTTTATTCCGCTGAATATCGCTGTTCTGACTGTTTCTGATACCCGTGATGAGGTGACCGATAAATCCGGTCTGACACTGGTTGAATGCCTTCAGGCTGCGGGTCACACACTGGTTGAGAAAAAGATTGTTAAGGACGATGTCTATCAGATGCGTGCGGTGACCTCCCAGTGGATCGCAGACCCTCAGGTACAGGTGATTGTTTCTACCGGCGGTACCGGATTTGCTAATCGTGACTCTACGCCAGAAGCGATGAAACCGCTCTTCGACAAGGAGATTGAAGGGTTTGGTGAGTTGTTCCGTCAAGTTTCTTTCGAAGAGATCGGCACCTCCACTATTCAGTCCCGGGCGATTGGTGGTTTGGCGAATGGCACCGTGATCTTCTGTTTGCCAGGTTCCACCGGTGCTTGCCGTACCGGCTGGGAGAAGGTGATCAAAGATCAGCTGGATAATCGTTTCCGTCCATGCAACTTCGTAGAAATGATCCTGAAACACAGCGCTCAGGGCGCGAACTAAGGCGGCCTTGGGCCGTGTCTTGGTAGGAATAAGGAGAGAGCAATGAGCAGCTGTGATAATCCGGGTCTGATGCCAATCGACGAAGCGTTGTCTCGTCTGCTGGGTAATACGGTGGCGACTACTGATATTGAGACGATTGCCGTCGCCGATGCTGTGGGCCGCGTTTTGGCTGATTCGCCGGTTGCTGCGGTGGATGTACCACCCGCAGACAATAGCAGCATGGACGGTTACGCGGTGAACATTGCCGATCTGCATGCGGAGCAGGAAACTGCCCTCACAGTCAGTGCCCGGATCCCTGCAGGTCAGGCACCGGGTACGCTGCAGTCAGGGACCTGTGCACGGATCTTTACCGGTGCAGAGATTCCTGCGGGGGCCGATGCGGTGGTGATGCAGGAGCAAACACGTATCGAGGGTGAGCGTGTGGTGTTCCCGGCAGGTGTCAAGCCGATGCAAAATATCCGTCCGCAAGGTCAGGATATTAAACAAGGGGCCGCCACGCTGGCCAAAGGGACCCGATTACAGCCCGCTGATCTGGGTGTGTTGGCCTCGACCGGTTTGGCCGAAGTACAGGTCTATCGGCCGTTAAAGGTTGCGTTGCTGTGCACCGGTGATGAGCTGGTGGAACCGGGGCAACCGCTGGCTGCGGGGCAGATCTATAACTCCAATCGTTTCCTGCTGGCCGGATTAGTCGAAAAGCTGGGCATGCAGCTGGTGGATCTGGGGCGGGTGCGTGATACCGCTGAAGATACCGAACGCGCCTTGTGTGCAGCCGCACAGCAGGCGGATGTGATTATCAGCACCGGTGGTGTATCGGTGGGTGAAGAGGATCATGTGAAGGGGGTGGTCGAAAAGCTCGGTCGCCTCGATCTGTGGCGTATCAAAATCAAACCAGGTAAACCGCTGGCATATGGTCAGGTGCACGGGGTTCCGTTCTTTGGTTTACCGGGCAACCCCGCGTCCAGTCTGATTACTTTCTGTCTGTTTGCGCGTCCCTGCCTGCTTAAACAGCAGGGCGCACAGGTTGAAGCACCGCTGATGTTGCAGGTTCCTGCCGGTTTTACTCGCAATCGGGCGATCGTGCGGCAGGAATATCTGCGGGCGCGTTTTGAAAACGGGCGTATCGAGCCGTTTGCAAATCAAAGTTCCGGGATGTTGTCATCGGCCAGCTGGGCCAATGGTCTGGCGGTGATCGCACCGGATATTCAGGTCGCTGAAGGTGATCTTGTCGGCTTTATTCCCTTCTCTGAACTCCTTTCCTGATCTGTGCAGCGGCGGGCGGATTATTGATCCGTGTCGCTGCTGTGTATTCTTACGCTGTAAGTTGCCGCTTAAAACGGTAAAATGGGCGACTTTTTTCAACATCTGGTAATAAAACTGAGGGGCTAATGGCAGAGCAGCAGGATCCGTTTCGCGAGATTCGTCCATATAAGGATCAGGAAGTAGCTGAGGTGCTCAACCGACTGCTGTATAACGACGAACTGATCTCGGCAATTACTGGTTATCAGTTTCCGAACGCCTCGAAGTATCTCGGCTGGTTGTTAAAACCTGTTGTCAGGATTGCCCTGGCGCGTGAGATGGGTGATGTGAATAATGTCCGTGACTTCCAGGTGTTGGTGGCGAAGTACATGGAGAAAATGGTTGCCCGCAGCACGACCAAACTCAGCTGCTCGGGCATCGATCAGTTGGATCCGGATGAGTCCTATCTGTTTATCTCCAATCACCGCGATATCGCTATGGATCCGGCGTTTGTTAACTGGGTGCGTTTCCAGTACGGCATGGATACGCTGCGTATCGCAATTGGTGACAACCTGCTGCGCAAGCCCTATGTCTCTGATCTGATGCGCCTGAATAAGAGCTTTATTGTCAATCGCTCTGCGACCGCACCGCGTGAAGTGATGAAAGCCCTGACTCAGTTATCGACCTATATCGATCACAGCATTGTGCACGATGGTCAGTCCATCTGGATCGCGCAACAGGAAGGCCGTGCAAAAGACGGTAACGACCAGACTGATCCAACCATCCTGAAGATGTTCTATATGTCTCACCGCAAAGCGAAGCGTAGCTTCAGTGAGGCGATGGGGCGGTTGAACATTGTGCCGGTTTCCATCTCATATGAGTATGATCCTTGCGATGCCCTGAAAGCGAATGAACTGTATGCGCTGCAACAGGATGGCGAGTACGAAAAAGGGCAGTTTGAAGATATTGAAAGTATCGTCAAAGGCATCACCGGTAACAAAGGACGTGTACATGTGGCCTTTGGTGAAGTGGTGCGGGGCGATTTTGAAACGCCGGAAGCGATGGCCGAAGAGATTGATCGCCAGATCCGCGGAAACTACCACCTGCATAGCTCTAACCTGATCGCTGCTGGATGTGGTGATGAAACCAGTGCTGAAGAGCAGGCTGAATTTAATGCTAGGCTGGAATCTGTCGCACCGGGTGCACGCGAAATTTTGCGTGAAATGTATGCGAACCCCGTGATGAACCAGCGAAAGGCTAAGGCCCAGGAGAACTCATGAGCCGTCTGACCCATCTGGATGAACAGGGCAACGCCAATATGGTGGATGTGTCCGAAAAAGCAGTGACCACTCGCGAAGCAACCGCGTGTGCAGAAGTATTGATGACACCGGAAACCTTGCAGCTGATCACCGAAGGTGGCCATAAAAAAGGTGATGTGCTGGCCGTGGCACGTATTGCAGGTATTCAGGCTGCGAAACGTACCAGTGACCTGATTCCGTTGTGCCATCCGCTGATGCTGAGCAAAGTGACTGTCGATCTCGAACCGAACGCTGAGCGTAATAGTGTAGAAATTAGTGCCACCTGCAAACTGGCTGGCCAGACCGGTGTGGAGATGGAAGCGCTGACGGCGGCGTCGGTCGCTGCACTGACGATCTACGATATGTGTAAAGCGGTTGATAAAGGCATGGTGATCAGTGAAGTGAAGCTGCTGGAGAAAAAAGGCGGTAAGAGCGGTCATTGGCAGGCAGGAGATAAATAATGATTACTCTGGTGTACTTCGCCAGCTTTCGCGAAAAGCTGGAGCAGGACCGCGAACAGATGGATCTGCCTGCGGCGGTATTAAATGTAGCGGATCTGATTGGGCATATTGTCAGTGATCGTGATGTTGTATGGCAGGAGACGTTGCAGGCAGCCAATGTGCTGGTGGCGGTTAATCAGGAGATGGTGGAGGAAGATCACCCGGTCGCTGATGGTGATGAGGTGGCGTTTTTTCCGCCGGTAACAGGAGGTTAAGGAATGGCTCAGAAAGACTCCCCGTTGCTCTATGTGCGGGCGGTAATCTATTACATCGGCTTTTATCTGGTCACGATCGTGTATTCCTCGATGTGTCTGTTGATTGCACCGATGATGCCGTTTCGTGCGCGTTTTAAGCTGATCACCGGTATCAACTTTTTCTATATGTTCTGGTTGCGGGTCTGCTGCGGTTTAAAAGTCGATATTCAGGGCGCAGAGAAATTGCCCAAAGATAGCAGTTACGTCGTAGTATCGAACCATTCCAGCGAATGGGAGACGTTGTTCTTCCAAACGATGGTGCGTCCGCAGAGTGCGGTGCTCAAGCAGGAATTGTTGAAGATTCCTTTCTTTGGCTGGGCCCTAGGTTTGTTGAAGCCGATTGCGCTGGATCGCAGTAAGCGTCGTGGTGCGCTGAAGCAGTTGCTGAAACAAGGAAAAGAACGCCTGGAGGAGGACATTCCTGTGCTGATCTTTCCGCAAGGTACGCGTGTGCCGGTGGGAAAAACAGGTAAGTTTAATAAAGGTGGTGCGATGCTGGCGGCGAGTGCCGGTGTACCCATTGTTCCTATCGTACATGATGCGGGCATCTTCTGGCCGGGGAAAAGTTTTGTGAAATATCCCGGTACAGTGACGGTCAAAGTGGGGCCAGTTGTGGATACCCATGAACGTACTGTCGACGAAGTGCACGAAGACTCTGCGGGCTGGTTGCTGGAAGAGATGAAACGGATGAAAGTCGCCTGATCAGGTTAATTTCATCACGCGGTGATTCGGCAGGTTGGGCATAGCGCCCAGCCTGCTTTCTTGCAGGATTATCCTGCGTTGAGCAGGCGCCGTACCCTTCAACGATCTCTTGCAGACCCTGCTTGTGCGCCATCATTCCTTTGCGATTCAGTCCCTGCTCTGCTGTTCATGTGGAAATACCCGCCAGTCTTTCAGCCGCTCCTGTACGCTTATATATACCTGATCAATCTAGTGCTGCCTTCCTCTGTCTATGGATTGGGTGGAAAGGCTGCAACCGTCGGCCGTTGGTTTGTAAGGTGTCAGTTAAGACGAAGGCTTAATTGACATAAATTCGTGTCCTTAAATCTGAAGCCTGATAATCTTGCCGCCTTAATGATCCATGTGAGTCTCAAGAACGGTGAAGGCTGAATGAATGCACTGAATCAATATTTCAAGATCTCCGAACGTGGCAGTGATATCAAAACCGAAATCCGGGCGGGTATTACCACGTTTTTGACCATGTCCTACATCCTGTTTGTGAATCCTCAGATCCTGAGTCTGGCGGGGATGCCTGCAAATGATGTGGCCATTGCAACCGCGCTGGCGGCGGCGGTCGCAACGTTTATTATGGGGGTGTTTGCGAACTATCCTTTTGCGTTGGCTCCGGGGATGGGGTTGAACGCATACTTCACCTTTGGTGTGGTGAAAGGGATGGGGGTCGACTGGCAGATCGCGTTGGTCGCGGTGTTCATTGAAGGCCTGCTCTTTATGGCGCTGGCGATGACAGGGGTGCGTACCAAGCTGATTAACGCGATCCCGCACTGTATTAAGATCGCCACGATGACCGGTATTGGTCTGTTTCTGGCGATTATCGGTTTTCAGGGCGCTAAGTTGACGGTTGATCATCCGGCGACACTGGTGACCTTAGGTGACCTTCACGATCCGGCGGTGCTGCTGGCGCTGGCGGGGATTGTATTAACGGCTGCGCTGGTGGTAAAGCAAGTTAAAGGTGCGATTCTGATTGGTATCGTCAGCCTGACGCTGATTGCCTGGTTCTCCGGGCTGTCACCGATGCCCGAGTCGATCGTAGCCATGCCGAGCCTGCCTGAAGAAACCTTTATGGCGCTGGACTTCAGTCAAATCTTCAATGCGACGCTGATCACCGTAGTCATCGCCTTTCTGTTTGTCGATATATTCGATACGGCAGGGACCTTGCTGGGTGTGGGCCGTCTGGGTGGATTCCTGAACAAAAAAGGTGAACTGCCGGGTGCGGATAAGGCGTTTATGGCGGACGCTACCGGTACCACTGCGGGGTCATTGTTGGGTACCAGTACGGTCACGACGTATATCGAATCGGCGACAGGTATTGAAGAGGGTGGGCGTACAGGTCTGACCGCTGTGGTGGTGGCAGCGCTGTTCCTGCTGGCTCTGTTCTTTACACCCCTGTTTGTGGCTGTGCCTGCACTGGCGACCGCTCCGGCGCTGATTGTGGTGGGTGCGATGATGATGTCAGCGGCAAAAGAGATGGATTGGAACAAGCTGGAAGATGGTGTGCCGGCCTTCCTGACTATAATCGCTATGCCGTTCACCTATTCTATTGCGCACGGCATTACGCTGGGGGTGATCTCTTACGTGCTGATTCACGCCCTTACAGGTAAGGTTAGGGATATCCATCCAGTGATGGTGATTCTGGCGGTTGCACTAATCGCGTATCATACCTTTATCTGAGTTATGCTGTGTCGATACGGGAGCCAAAGGCTTCCGCTTCAGGTGTTGTGGTCGCGATCTTAGCGTATCACTGGGCTTCATTAGTCCACCTGAATAAAAATGACTCTGAATGAATATCCTTAAATGACAAGAACTTAACCTGTTCGTGTTTAAAATTCGGCTTTTTCGCGGCGAATGGCTCCACTTATGGGGTGATTTCCTGTATCCTTTCGCGCAATATACGCCCCCAAATATCGAGAGATGAAATGGCAGATTTATCCCATTACCGTAATATTGGTATTTTCGCCCACGTTGACGCGGGTAAAACGACCACAACCGAACGTATCCTGAAACTGACCGGTAAAATCCATAAGACCGGTGAGGTTCACGATGGTGAATCAACTACCGACTTCATGGAGCAGGAAGCTGAGCGTGGTATTACCATTCAGTCTGCTGCGACGACTTGTTACTGGAAAGATCACCGTTTCAACATCATCGATACTCCGGGGCACGTAGACTTCACTGTTGAAGTATACCGTTCCCTGAAAGTACTGGATGGTGGTGTTGGTGTATTCTGTGGTTCCGGCGGTGTTGAGCCTCAGTCTGAGACTAACTGGCGTTACGCGAACGAATCCGAAGTAGCTCGTATCATCTTCGTCAACAAGCTGGACCGCATGGGTGCAGACTTCCTGCGTGTTGTTGATCAGGTTGAGAATGTGCTGGGCGCTAATCCGCTGGTTATGACACTGCCAATCGGCATCGAAGAGAACTTCGTTGGCCTGGTTGATCTGTTGTCTCGTCAGGCGTTCGTATGGGATGATTCTGGTCTGCCAGAAAACTTCGAAATCGTAGATATCCCTGCGGACATGGTTGATGACGTAGAGATGTACCGTGAGAAGATGATTGAAACTGCTGTTGAGCAGGACGATGATCTGATGATGGCTTACATGGATGGTGAAGAGCCGTCCATTGAAGACATCAAGCGTTGCATCCGTAAGGGTACTATCGCACTGGACTTCTTCCCGACTTACTGTGGTTCTGCATTTAAGAACAAAGGTGTTCAGCTGGTGCTGGATGCGGTTGTTGATTACCTGCCAAGTCCGACTGAAGTTGAAGCGCAGCCTCTGACTGACGAAGCTGGTGAGCCAACGGGTGAAGTTGCGACTGTCTCTACTGATGAGCCTTTCCGTGCGCTGGCCTTTAAGATCATGGATGACCGTTTCGGCGCCCTGACATTTATCCGTATTTACTCTGGTGTGCTGAACAAGGGTGATACCATCCTGAACTCCTTCACCGGTAAAACTGAGCGTATCGGCCGTATGGTTGAGATGCACGCTGATGAGCGTACCGAGCTGAGCACTGCTCAGGCGGGCGACATCCTGGCTGTTGTTGGTATGAAGAACGTTCAGACTGGTCATACTCTGTGTGATCCGAAGAACGAATGTACTCTGGAGCCAATGATCTTCCCTGAGCCGGTAATCTCTATCGCAGTATCGCCTAAAGATAAGGCATCTACTGAGAAGATGGGTGTTGCGATCGGTAAGATGGTTGCAGAAGATCCAACGTTTGTTGTTGAGACTGACGAAGATTCCGGTGAAACCATCCTGAAAGGTATGGGTGAGCTGCACCTGGATATCAAAGTAGACATCCTGAAGCGTACTTACGGCGTTGAGCTGGAAGTAGGTCAGCCGCAGGTTGCTTACCGTGAGACTATCACTCAGCCAATCGATGATAGCTACACGCACAAGAAACAGTCTGGTGGTTCTGGTCAGTTCGGTAAGGTTGATTACCGTATCAAACCAGGTGAGCCGGGT
Source organism: Pontibacterium sp. (assembly GCF_041587635.1). NCBI lineage: Bacteria > Pseudomonadati > Pseudomonadota > Gammaproteobacteria > Oceanospirillales > Oceanospirillaceae > Pontibacterium > Pontibacterium sp. The sequence continues at coordinate 12,427 of NZ_JBFGYC010000048.1, forward strand.
ACTGGCTTCAAATTCTCCTCTACTGTTGTTGGTGGTAACGTTCCTAAGGAATTCTTCCCAGCTGTAGAGAAAGGCTTCAAAGGCATGATGGATGAAGGTCCATTGGCTGGCTTCCCTGTGCTGGACGTTGAGATTGAACTGTACGATGGTGGTTTCCACGCAGTTGACTCCTCTGCTGTAGCATTTGAGATCGCAGCAAAAGGTGCGTTCCGTCAGTCTATGCCTAAAGCGGGTCCACAGCTGATCGAGCCTATCATGAAGGTTGACGTGTTCACTCCGGACGATCACGTTGGTGATGTTATCGGTGACCTGAACCGTCGTCGCGGCATGATCAAGGATCAGGAAGCGGGTACTACTGGTGTTCGTATCAAGGCAGACGTTCCTCTGTCCGAGATGTTTGGTTACATCGGTCACCTGCGTACTATCACTTCTGGTCGTGGTCAGTTCTCCATGGAGTTCTCTCACTACATGCCTTGCCCGAACTCAGTTGCTGAAACTGTAATCGCGGAAGAGAAAGCGCGTAAAGCTGCCAAGTAATTTGGTATAAGCTGCGCTGCTAAGAAACCCCGGTGATGTAAATCATCGGGGTTTTATTTTGCCTGTAAAAAGTGAGTGGTTTGTTTGAGGCTAAATTGCAGGCATAAAAAAACCGCCATAGGGCGGTTTTTTTGGTTTTCGTGTCGCTTAGCTCTGCAGTTTTTCGAATACCAGAGTAGCGTTGGTGCCGCCGAAGCCGAAGCTGTTAGACATTACGCGGTTTAGCGTCACGTTGTCTTCGCGCTTGGTTACGATTGGCAGGCCTTCAGCTGCTGGGTCGATTTCGCTGATATTAGCGGAAGCGCAGATGAAGTCGTTCTCTTGCATCAGCAGGCAGTAAACCGCTTCCTGTACGCCAGCTGCTCCAAGAGAGTGGCCAGACAGGGATTTAGTTGAGCTGACTTTTGGCATGTCGTCGCCGAAGGTTTCTTTCATTGCCTTCAGTTCCTGCATGTCGCCTGCTGGTGTAGATGTGCCGTGTGCGTTGATGTAATCAACCGGACCATCGACTGTTGCCATTGCTTGCTTCATGCAGCGAACAGCGCCTTCGCCGGATGGTGCGACCATGTCGTAACCATCAGACGTTGCACCGTAGCCTACCAGTTCAGCATAGATTTTAGCACCGCGTGCTTTGGCGTGTTCCAGCTCTTCGATAACCAGTACGCCAGCACCGCCTGCAATAACGAAACCGTCGCGGTTTGCGTCGTATGCGCGGGAAGCTTTTTCTGGTGTTTCGTTGTATTTGCTGGACAGTGCGCCCATAGCGTCAAACATTGCTGTCTGTGCCCAGTGCAGTTCTTCGCCGCCGCCGGCGAATACTACGTCCTGTTTGCCCAGCTGAATCTGTTCCATAGCATTGCCGATGCAGTGTGCGCTGGTTGCGCATGCAGAGGTGATGGAGTAGTTCACGCCTTTGATCTTGAATGGTGTTGCCAGACAAGCGGAAACAGTGGAGCCCATGGTGCGGGTTACGCGGTAAGGCCCAACGCGCTTAACGCCCTTCTCGCGGGTGATGTCTG
>NZ_JBFGYC010000049.1:0-13735 GCF_041587635.1 Pontibacterium sp.
GCCCAACGTACGCAGAGCCGCACGATTGCATGATCGTTCACCGTTCTAAGGTGAAAACACGCAAGCTCTACGACCGTAAAGATCCAACCTTCGCTATGACTGTTGAAATGGCGAAGAAAGATGGCGTGACGCTGGAAACCGACAACAAGATCATCCGTGAAGGCAATAAGGTCCGTGTTTACATGACCTCGGTTGCACCAAGTTTTGGTATGAACGAGTTCAACGTGAAGCAGGGTGACGAGGTGACCGTGGTCATCACCAACCTTGACCAGATCGAAGACGTTACCCACGGTTTCTGTATGGTGAACCATGGCGCACAGATGGAGATCAGCCCACAGCAGACAGCGTCTGTGACCTTTATGGCGGATCAGCCAGGGGTGCACTGGTACTACTGCAACTGGTTCTGTCACGCGTTGCACATGGAGATGCGTGGTCGAATGCTGGTTGAACCGGCGTAAGTCACTGCAAAACGTATCACTGCTGTTGTATAAACGGTGGTGATACTTTTAAAACCCGGTCCGGAATACACTGTCCTCGTTATTCCGGACCGGGTGTTTTTTCCACACCGGAGGCTGAATTGGAGGCTTATATGGGTGTGTGGTTTGCTCGGTTTATGTCTGTGCTGAGCATCAGTGTTATGTTTTCTGTCCAGGCGGAAACCATACATGTTTCCCCGACAGAGAATCTGCAAGCAGTGCTGAATAACAGTCAGGCCGGTGATCAGATTGTGCTGTCCAAAGGTATCTATCCGGGCAACTTTGTTCTTCCCCAATCCATCGAGCTGACGGGTGAAAAAGGTGCGGTATTGGATGGTCAGAATAAAGGTCATGCACTGCAGATCAGTCAGCCATTAACCTACGTCCATCACCTGCGCATTCAAAACTGGGGTGATGATCTCACTGACATGAACGCCGGTATATTTGTCGCTAAATCGGCGGCAACGTCTCGTATCGAACATAACTATTTGCACGGCGGCGGTTTTGGTATCTGGGTTGATGCCACTCCGGATGTGCAGATTATTTCCAACAAGGTGGAAGGTGATCTGAATCTACGATCTTCCGACCGCGGTAATGGTATCCATCTGTTTAATGTGAAAGGTTTGCTGGCTCAGGATAATGAGGTCTGGCATACCCGCGACGGTATCTACATCGATACCAGTAATGGCAACAAGTTGATCGGTAATTATCTGCACGACCTGCGTTACGGCGTGCACTACATGTATTCCTATCACAACCTGGTGCAGGATAATTTTACTTACCAGACCCGCACCGGGTATGCGCTGATGCAGTCCAAGTTTCTGACGGTCATCGGCAACCGCTCTAAGAACGATGCCAACTACGGCATCCTGATGAACTACATCACAAATTCTACAATCCAGAATAATCGGGTAGAGGGGATTCAGAATACGCGTAACCCCCATATGCAGCAGAGTAGCAGCCAGGTTGGGCTGGAAGGTAAAGCCCTGTTTATCTACAACTCGCTGTTCAACAAGATCCGCGACAACCTGTTTGCCGAAAGTGATATGGGTATTCATCTGACGGCAGGTTCGGAAGATAACGTGTTAAGTGGCAATGCGTTTGTGAGTAACAAAGAGCAGGTGAAGTACGTTGCCACCCGTAAGCAGGATTGGTCCGATGAGGGTGTGGGTAATTTCTGGAGTGATTATCTGGGCTGGGATATGGACGGCGACGGTATTGGGGATGTGGAGTATGAACCCAACGACAGCGTAGACCGTTTGTTGTGGAAATTTCCATCGGCCAAGTTATTGCTCAACAGTCCGGCTGTTGAAACCCTGCGCTGGGTGCAGCGCCAGTTTCCGGTGCTGAAATCTCCCGGCGTAGTGGACAGTCATCCGTTGATGGCGGTTCCCGATTTGTTAGGTCCTTCGAGCAGTGCCATGGGCACAGCAGAGGGGCAGGTAGCTGAGAATTAATATGAATATTGTTGAATTGCAGCAGGTTGAGAAATCCTACCAAGGCGTCACCGCTCTGCATCAGCTGGATCTAAAATTGCAGCAGGGTGAAGTGCTGGGCCTGTTTGGTCATAACGGTGCCGGCAAAACCACTACCATCAAACTGATTCTGGGGTTGATCGGTGCGACCGCAGGACAGGTTAAAGTTTTTGGCGAAGATCCAACGCAATCTGAAGCGCGTAACCTGCGCCGTCAGCTGGGCTTTTTGCAGGAGAACGTCAGCTTCTACGATCAGCTCACCGGTCTGGAAGTGTTGCAGTATTTTGCCCGTTTGAAAGGCGTTTCAAAAAAGAGCTGTTTGAGTTTGTTGGAGCAAGTGGGTTTGAGTCAGGCAGGTCATCGCCGGGTGAAAACCTATTCCAAAGGGATGCGTCAGCGTCTGGGTTTAGCACAAGCCTTGTTGGGCGAACCCAAATTACTGCTGCTGGATGAGCCGACGGTCGGTTTGGACCCGATTGCAACGCAGGATTTTTACCGCCGTATCGAGCAGTTGAAAGCACAGGGCTGTACGGTCATTCTGTGTTCCCATGTATTGCCGGGGGTTGAGAAGTATATCGACCGGGCGCTGATTCTGGGACGGGGTAAGCTACTGGCAGAGGGGAGTGTGAACGACCTGCGCCATCAGGCGGATCTGCCCGCGACCTTCCATCTGCAAGGTGATCTGACGTTGCCTGATCATCTGGTGCCTCATGCGCAACAGGATGAAACCGGTACCCGTATGGAGGTCGCCCTGCAGGACAAGATGAGCACCATGCAGCAGTTGATCAGTTTGCCAGGGTTGGAAAATATGGATGTGCATCTGCCTTCGCTGGAAGACCTCTACACTCACTTCATTGAGTCCCATGGTCAGCATGATGTGCGTCAGGAGGCCATCCGATGAGTGCTATTTTTACCGTTGCGAATAAAGAGTTTCACGATGGCCTGCGTAACCGCTGGGTGCTGTCGATCTGTATTATCTTCTCTGTACTGGCCATTGGGCTGGCTTATTTTGGCGCGGCTGCGGCTGGTAAAGTCGGTTTTACGTCACTGTCATCCACCATCGTCAGTCTCGCCAGTCTGGCGGTATTTATCATTCCGCTGATCGCCCTGATGTTGGCGTATGATGGCATTGTCGGAGAGGATGAAAACGGTACCTTGCTGTTGCTCATGACCTATCCACTGTCCCGCTGGCAGCTCCTGTTGGGCAAGATGATGGGGCAAGGCGCGGTGATGGCGTTTTCTACGCTGGTCGGGTTTGGTTCATCGGCACTGATGATGGGGGCCTTCTCTGATACCACCAGTTGGGGGGAACTGTTTGGCCCTTACGCGGTGTTTATCTTCTCCGCGATGTTACTGGGCTGGATCTTTATCGCGATAGCGTATGTCATCAGTGCATCCGTCTCGGAAAAATCCAAAGCCGCCGGAATCGCGCTGATTGTTTGGTTTCTCTTTGTGCTGGTGTTTGATCTGGGCTTGTTGGGGATGCTGGTGGGAACGCAGGGCAACGTAGATGAAACTTTGTTCCCGTACCTGTTGTTGCTGAACCCCACTGATATTTTCCGCTTAGTGAATATCACCTATTTTGCGGATCAGAACCTGAGCGGTTTGATGGCGATCGCGCAGCAAACTCAATTCTCGACCGTATCGCTGTTTGGCGGTTTGTTGGTGTGGCTGGCGCTGCCCGTCACGCTGGCGATGGCGATCTATAATCGCCGTGGCCTGTAACTAGAGGGATTTGTATGAAACGCCTATTTTATGTCTTATTCATGATCCTGCCTCTGAGTCTGTTATCCGGTTGTGGTGAGGACGATAAAAAGGCCGCCATGGTGCAGCAGGCAGTCGCCATCGAAAGTAGTGATGAGTGTCATCTGTGTGGCATGATCATTACCAACTATCCCGGCCCGAAAGGTCAGCTTTATTCACGCGGAATACAGGGCAATATGAAGTTCTGCTCCACACGGGATATGTTTGCCTTTGTGGTTGATCCGGAAAACCAGCACAACATCCAGCAGGCGTTTGTTCACGATATGGCAGTCACCCCTTGGGGGCATCCTGAAGAAGATACCTATATCGATGCCAAAAAAGCCTTCTATGTGATTGGCCACGGCAAAAAAGGTGCGATGGGGCCGACCTTAGCCAGCTTTGCTAAACAGTCGGATGCGGATGCGTTTGCGGCATCGGAAGGTGGGCGGGTGCTCACATTCGACGAGATCACATTGGATGTGCTGGTCAGTATGAATAACATCCAGCCGCACTCTGCGGGTACTCACTGACAGAGAGCCTATACGGCACCGCCGGGTGCCGTACGTTACAACACGTTAGAGTACTTTTATGGCATCGTCGCCTTGCTGTAAAACGATGTCGCTGTAACTGCATTTACCCGAACTGCGCAGGAACACGCTGTTGGCGATCAGCCAGATGCGGGTCACGTGTGTCGCTTCACCGCTGATATACTGCTGATAGTCATTGTACAGGTCACGCTGCTCATTCAGTGTTTTGCCCAGTTCAGAGCTACCACTGCGTTGCACCACATGGGTTTCGATCTCGCTCCAGCGTGGCAGCGGACATTGAAAAACTTTGCCCTCGGGTAGTGCCGCACTCCACATATAGGTAATGTCTTTGCCATCATCAAACTCGACCGCAATCGACAGGTAATCGTGGCTCAGCGCAGCGTCCTCTGCGACGTTTGCGGGAAGGCGTTCGACCAGCCAGTTCCAGGAGATACCCAGCCCCTGTTCCAGTGTGATTTCGATCGGGTATTGCAGAATCCCCACGTCTTTATGGGTGTGACAGTCGATATGACCCTCATGATCGCCGGTGAAGATGCCGCTATCACCAAACATATACATATAGTGCCAACCGGCCGGTAGGCTGCTTTCGTGGTTTAAACGGTTTATTTCTGCACGAAGTAAACCGTCGATATCCCCGGATGCTGAAAGCTCGATCAGGCCTTGCAAAGGATCGTTCTGCCAGATAATCGCCACGCCCTCAATCAAACCCTCAGCTGCGATGTAGTGTTCCTGTGGTGTGAACAGTTCACCGCGTGGGTTTATGAACTCACCAACAGAGCGCGCAATCTCCAGCGTGCCTGAGCGGTCGGCGAGCATGGTGCCGCTGTTGTTCATCGGGTTGTACGTGAGTCCACCATCAATGCGGGCATGAAAGGCCACGCCCGGTTCAACCCACAGATTCATCTCCTTAACAATCCACCAACGACCGTTCAGCAAAAAGGTGACGGATTGCCCTGCAGTCAGTTCGCCCAGTGTTTGTGTCCACGGAAGGTTGTCAGGGGTGAGTGTGAAGTTGACCAGACGCTCGATCGATGCGTTTGATCTTTCTGCCAGCTGTGACACTTTTCGGTGAAAGTCTTTGTCGGGTTTGGGAGCTGGTGTGCTGTTTTGTAGTGCCAAGGCGGACGCGCAGGGCAGTAAGGCACCGACACCTAATATCGATTTCAGTGCCTGTCTGCGATTGTGCTGCCGGGGTTGATTCGCGGGTAGATCGGACGTGTGCTCTGACATACAAAGTTCCTCATTACGTGATGCATTTAGCGTAATCAGGAGGAGCGGGACTTCAGTCAGTGTTCGGTAAGAAACCTGTAAGGATTGTGTCAGGTTTCATAGCGATAACCAGAACCGCGGGCCGTTTTGATAATAACAGGTGCTTTAGGGTCGGCTTCAATCTTCCCACGTAGTACCGCGATAGACTGATCAAGGGCACGGCTGTTAGGGAAGTAATCACGTCCCCAGCACTCGTTAAACAGCATATCCCGGCTCACGATATTGCCCGCTGAGGCATGCAGCAGGCGCAAAATCGATAGCTCTCTCGGAGTGAGCTCAACTGCAGCGTTGTCCCGCACAGCCCTGAGTTGGCCCGTATCAATGTAGAGATCATGCATCCAGAATCCGGCATCGCCAGGGCAGGATTTATACAGCGGAATACGTCGGGTCATGACCTGAATACGGGCCAGCAGTTCGTTCACGCTGAACGGCTTGCTCACGTAATCATCGGCACCCAATTCGAGTCCCTCTATGCGCTCTTGTTCAGATCCTTTGGCTGACAGCACTAAAATGGGCAGCATCGGCCAACGTTCACGCAGGGTCAGGCAGAGTTGATCGCCTGACATGCCGGGCAGGTTTCGGTCCAGAATGCAGAGATCGGGCTTCGATTGCTGGCAGGCTTGCAGGGCATTCTCTGCGTTGTCGAAACAGGTGCAACGGAATCCCTCCGATGTCAGTAGCGTGTTCAATCCCTGTATGGTGAGGGGATCATCTTCTACAATCAGTACGTTTAGCATGGGGATGGCGGTTCTCGTGTGAGCAGGGGTAAACAGAGTCGATACTCACGGCCAGATGGGGTGATTGTCACCTCTAAGCGGCCGTTAAACTGAGTCGCCAAGCGCTTACAGGTTTGCAGGCCGAGCCCCAGTCCAGATGAAGGAGCGGGCAGAGGCGCTGTGGTTAAGTGTTGCTGATTATGTACCCAGAATATGAGCTCATCTTCGCGTGTCGCTGAGCCTAATGTAATCAGATCTCCGGGTGCATATTTACGCGCGTTGTCCAGCAGGTTTAACAACACGTGTTCCACCGCATTTTTGGGATACCAATGCGACTGAGTGTCTGATGTATCCAGCACGAGCTGGCAACCGGATGATTGCAGTAAGCGCTGATATTGCTGATTGAGCGACTGTAGGTGTGATGCGGGCGCGAGGTATTCCCAGGGATCGGTGGGCGTGCCTCTCATCAGTGCCGTGGCGTTGTCGATGATCTGCGAAATACGCTGCATTTCATTATCAACAATCACTTGATAGCGATCCTTATCGGACTGTACGCCTGAACGTAGCATCAGACCCACATACAGATTGATATTTCCCAACGGTGTTCTCAGTTCGTGGGCAATATCCTGCGTGCAACTCAGCAAGGTCTCAGCCCGCGATACTTGTACTTTGTAGTGGCGGTAGACCACATAACCGATGGCGCAGCTCAAACCCAGCAATGGCAGAATCATTGCCAGCAGTAACCAGCGATCAGATGCTGTGTTCTGCGGTTCAGGTTTGAACAGGGGGGTGATGATTAAACCAAGCGTTTTATAGGAAAATTGCACCTGCATGCTGTGCTCAGGTATGGCCGCCTGATGGTTAAAACTGTCATCAATATGAAAGCGCTGACGCAGAATGCTGAGTTCGCTGTTATTCCAAACCCAATCATACACGGCGTCTGCACGGGATAAGGTGCAGACCGTGGTGCGGGGCTGATGGGCCCAGCAATACAGATAGGCAGGCCCAATGGAGGTCGTCACCGGTAACCAGATATCGGATAGCCGGTTGTTTAGGTGGTCTTGTAATTGATTGTGTAAAGGATGATGCGCGGCACGGATATCCGTTTTTACCTCATTCAGCAGTGTCGCATTGGTATAGGGCAGCGCAAGGCCGGGGTAGGGATAGAGTAAACCTTCGTCGCCGTACACGGTGATGAGATGGACAGATGAGCTGTTGTTCATCACCAGATTCAGCTCGCTGAAGTCACTTTGCAGCAGTGCATGTCGTACCTGTGCCTGATGTGACCGGGCGAGGTCATTCAGTTGTTCGGATAACAGTGTCTGCAACAGACGGGCTTCTGTAGCGGCGTTATCGAGTTGCTCCTTTTTATGCAGATCCGCTAAGGCCAGATAGCTATGAATACCCAGCCCGACAACCAGCATAAAGGGGATGAGTACTACCGCGCCGATAAGGAGGCCTGCACGGCGGGTGGTGTGATGAATCATCCGGCTGATCACGTTATCTCCATTGTTTCTCGGCTTCGATCGCTTCAGGCATCCCTTGTCTGGCTGCTAGCGCGATCCACTGTTGTCCCAGGGTTTTATTTTGGGGTTGGCCATAACCCCGCAGCAGTGCCAGGCCATAATAGTATTGGCCCCGGCTATCCCCGGTGGCTGCGGCTCGCTTCAACCAGAGCGTCGATACCCTGGCGTTTTCTCCAACGCTTAACATGCCGTTTTGATAGAGGTTCGACAGCATCAGCATGGAGGCGACCAAGCCGCGATCAGCGCAGGCATTCACCAACGTCATAGAACTGTCATGCTTACCCTCTTTATGCACCTCATAGGCTGCCCAGCAGATCAAACCTAAACGTTCAGGTAAGCGGTCGAGCTGTTCCAGATAGTAGCGCATGTCTTCCACCGGATTCAGATAGCCATCCACATCCGAATGATTATTTGCCTGTACCAGCCCACTCGTCAGAATGAGCATCAGCGCCAGACTGGCAGTGAACGTATGGGCCTTTCTATAACATTTCATGAGCAGTCTTCCCTATCGTTTGTGGCGGTGAATGACAGGGAATAAGTGTTACAGAAGTTGATCGCTCCGTGTGTAAGAAGCGTGTAAGAAATCTATGCGCCTCCGAGTAGCATCTGATACCCCGACCGTGCCAGACCGATGACCGAAACAGAGATCAGCAGCACCAAGGCCAGATTACGAAAGCTCTTCTGGCCTGAGCGCTTAAACAGGAATCGGCCCACACTCAAGCCGATGATCATCGGAACCAGAAAGATGATGCCGAGACTGATTACGTCGTCAGTTAACAGGTCCTGATGACCGGTCCAGATCAACGCGTAGATGTCGGTGAAAGCAAAGAACGCAACCAGCGTGGCGCGTGTGGCAATCGGTGACATCTGGGTGTAGAGCATCATCAGCACTACCGGTAATCCACCGATGGCTGCTGCACCGTTGGCTAACCCGGAGACAAAACCGGTGGCCATGGGCAGACGGGGATTCGCATTCTTCTGTTCAAACCCCAGCAGCAATAGAATCGCGCATGCCAGTACCATCAGGCAGATCATCAGGCGGGTATGGGCTTCCGGCAGGTGGGTCAGCAGCCAGACGCCAATCGGTGTACAGATGAGCGTTCCGACTAACAGCTGCCCTAATAATTTTCGATCCACCTGACGAAATATCCCCGGCAGCAAGTGGATACTGGCAGCGATCTCCAGCATAAAAATGGTTGGTACCACCATTTTGGGCGGCATAAACAGTGCAAGACTGGTCACGGTCAGTGAGGAAAAACCAAAACCGCTATAACCGCGTAGCACGGCGGCCCCGAGAATGATGGTGATGGCGGGTAACAGTTGCCAGAGGGGCAGATCCAGTTGCAGTCCAAACATAAGAGGTTCCAGCTCAAAAAATGATGTGTTCTTGAGGCTAGGAGGATGGCTGAAGTGCCGTTAGCACCAACGTGCCGGGAACTCTGAGACCAGTATGGTCAGGGTTGGTATTGCGGCCATAACAAGAAAAGCCGTAGCTTCAAGGAAGGGGGACAGAAGCTACGGCAAGGGTGTGCTTTTTAAAAGGGCTGGATTACCAGCTCAGGGAAGCACCTACAGCGATCTGATCAGTTTCAGCGCCTGCTACGTCATGCATATCGTATTCAACGATGAACTTCAGGTTGCTGTTTACATCGTAGAACCATGCAACGGAATCCAGTTCGGAGGTCGTTGTAACGTTAGTTGCGCTGGTGGTATCAGTTTCGCCGTGGGAAAGAACGAAACGGTGTGGGCCGGAAGTGTAAGACGCCTGAACAAGGTAGCCGTCGCTGTCCAGCTCATCGGTGAGCAGCTGGTCGGCCAACGCTGAGCTGAGACCTTCCTGATCGAAACCGGAAGCGGTCAGCTGGAAGCCTGCCATGGATACACGAGCACCGTATGCTAAGCCGGTAGCGTCAACGTTGTTGGCTTCATTTTCGCCGGAAGCACCACCGATCCATGCGTTAAATTTACCGCCGTCGAATTCAGTTGCGTACGTTGCTTCAGCTTCAAAACGTACAGAGTTGTTGGTGTTTGCGTCGTCGGACTCACCGCTCTGTGGATCCAGAATGGATGCCGCTACCTGGAAGCCGCTCATGTTTGGCGTGCGGTAAGTGATCTGTGCTTTAGGCACTGCGTATGGGTAACCGGTAGAGATGTTACCGAAGGTCACACCACCAGAGTTTGCCATAGGTACACCGGTACCCAGCAGCAGTTCGTCACTGAAGATGTTAGTACGTGCGTAAATACCGAAGTCTTTACCGAACAGTACCTGACCGAAGTCACCGTCTACAGTCGCGTAGAACTGACGCACATCGATAGCAGTATCAGTTACCTGATTGCTGCCGTCGTTGATGGTTACCCAGAAAGAGGAACGACCGCCCACTTTCAGGTCACCCATATCTTTATTAACGTTGAAGCCGATGTAGTTAGGCAGGAAGCCCATACGTACACGCTGCTGTTTTTCGTTAGTGGCTTCGTTGTCTGTAGCCGTGAAGAATGCGTTGAAGTGTCCGTCAGCAGAGAAGCTAGTGCCTTCCTGATCGTAAAGGGTAATGCCTGCGTGCGCCTGTGTTGCCATAGCTACGGACAGTGCTACCGGGCAAAGCTTCAGCATCAATTTATTATTTTTCATGGTGTCCCCGTTCGAAGGTAAAAAGAATGTTGGTTTGCGATAGGCCGATTATTCGGAACGGGGGCGTTTCAAGGAATCGCGCTTTCGGGCTGATTTCCCGGCACTTTGGGTGATGTTCCCAAGAGGGGGAGTATTAAGACTGATGGCGTGGGTCAGGAAGTAAGACCAGAGGTGTGCGATGGGAAGTAGGGCTTTAGGTGAGACGGTAGTAGTGCTTTTTGTTGCGAATGCACACGGTGCGGTAGCGGTAATTATTCCTGTCGAATGTTACGCATCTGTTGCAGAGCACTATAGTAAAGTTGGCTTATTTGGGAGTGCGCTTTAGGTCAGAAGCGAACGCAATCAAGTAACTTAGAAGTATTCGCATCTGAAGACTGGTGTATTATCCTAGATCTTATAAAGAACGGTCTGCTATATAGAACAGCAGAGTGCGAAACAACGCATAACAGTGTCTGTGGAAGCAGACCATAACAATAAAAAGGGAGCCGGTGTGCCACGGGATGGGCATTCTAACCGGTTAAGAGTTAGCCTCGATGAGTAGTGACATTTCAAGTCTTCGAAAGTTCGTATCACCCGAGATCATCTTTGGTGAAGGCGCACGTAAAACTGTTGCCAATTATGCGCGTACCTTTGGTGCCCGCCGCGTACTGCTGGTGTCTGATCCGGGTGTAGCTCAGGCGGGTTGGGTACGCGATGTTGAATTGTCGCTGGAAGAGCAGGGTATCGATTACGTCACCTTTACGGAAATCTCGCCGAACCCACGTGCGGAAGAGGTGATGAAAGGTGCACACTTCTACAAAGAACACGACTGTAACGTCATTGTTGCTGTCGGTGGTGGTAGCCCGATGGATTGTGCCAAAGGCATTGGCATTATTTCAGCCAACGGTGGTGACATTCTCAGTTACGAGGGGGTGGATACGATTCATCTCCCAATCCCGCCACTGATCTTTATTCCTACTACGGCGGGTACCTCAGCCGACGTTTCCCAGTTTGCGATCATCTCCGATCAGCAGGAGAAGGTGAAAATCTCCATCGTCAGTAAGGCGGTTGTCCCTGATGTAGCGTTGATCGATCCGGAAACCACCATGACCATGGATCCGTTTCTCACCGCGTGTACGGGTGTAGACGCGCTGGTGCATGCGATTGAAGCGTTTGTATCGACCGGTGCCGGTGCGCTGACCGATATGCATGCGCTGGACGCCATCCGTTTGATCAGTCATAACCTGAAGCCGTTGGTGGCCGATCCAAGTAACTTGCAGTTGCGTGAACAAGTGATGTTGGGCTCGATGAAAGCGGGGCTGGCATTTTCCAATGCGATCTTAGGTGCGGTACATGCAATGTCGCACAGCCTGGGTGGCTGGCTCGATCTGCCGCATGGCTTATGTAATGCCATGCTGTTGGAGCATGTTATCGCCTATAACTACCCCAATGCACAGGACCGTTTTAAGGTCGTTGCCGAAACCATGGGATTGGATACGCGGGGGCTCGGTCCTACGGAGATCAAAGCGCGTTTGATGAGTGCCGTGATTGAGCTGAAGCGGGATGTAGGATTAAGCCAGAAACTTGCAGAAAATGGCGTGGGTCTAAGTGATATCCCGGTATTGTCGGATAAAGCGATGAAAGACCCGTGCATCCTGACCAACCCACGGAAGTCCAGCAAACGTGACGTTGAGGTCGTGTATGAAGAAGCGCTCTGATCAGGCCACCGTTGATGACCTGATCGGTCTCGGTAACCAGTCGGCGCGTAAAAGTTACTACGCTGAGCTGGTTACCAAGCTTGAAGAGCTGGAGACCGAGCGTAACCGCTACAAATGGCTGTTTGAGAATGCCTTACACGGTATTTTTCAGGCCGATTTTTCCGGTGGTTTGCGGGCGGCCAACCCCGCTATTGCCAAAATTTGTGGCTATGATTCTGCCGAAGATATTCTCGATCAGATTCAGCACATCGATGATCAGCTGTTTGTGTCCGTACGTGACTACGAATTTGTGACCAGTTACCTGAAAGCGAGCGGGCAGGTCTTCGGCTTCGAAACCCAGCTGCGCCGTAAAGATGGTGAGAGTGTTAACGTCTCCCTAAACGTATTGCTGAAACAGGATGGGGATACACCGGTCATTGAAGCCTTTGTTCAGGACATCACAGAGCGCAAGAAAGCGCAGGATAACCTGAAGCAGCTTAACGAAGAGCTGGAAGGACGGGTTGAAGCGCGTACGCACGAACTGGTCAGCCTGAACGACAAGCTCTGGCGGGAGATCGCCGAGCGCGAATCCGCGCAGAAAGAACTGAAAGTAGCCAAAGAGATCGCCGAACAGGCCAACACCAGTAAAGATAAGTATCTGGCCGCCGCCAGCCATGACTTACTGCAACCGATGAATGCGGCCCGTTTGCTGGTATCGACGTTACGTGAGCGGGAACTGGCGGGTGAAGACGGGCATCTGATCGAGCGTGTTCATATGGCGCTGGATAATGCCGAGGAGCTGTTAACCGACCTGCTGGATATCTCAAAACTGGACCAGAACGCGGTTAAACCGGATCTGGGTGAATACAGTATTCAGGCCCTGTTATCACCACTGGTGTCAGAGTTTCAGACGGTGGCTCAGGATTCAGGGCTGTTGCTGGCGTTTGTGCCCTCTAATCTGGTGGTCACCACCGATCCGCGTTTGTTAATACGTATTTTGCGTAACTTCCTCTCCAATGCCATCCGGTACACCAACGAAGGCCGTGTCCTCGTGGGGTGTCGCCGCAGTGGTGATAGGGTACAGATTCAGGTCTGGGATACCGGCATCGGGATTCCTGACGACCGCCTGAACGATGTCTTTAAAGAGTTTCACCAGTTACATCAGAAGAAAGCCAAACGTGCGGGTGTAGGTTTAGGGTTGGCGATTGTGGATCGGATCGCCCGGATGCTGGAGCATCCCGTGAAGGTCAAATCGGTCGTTGGTGCCGGGTCGGTATTTTCGATCGAAGTCCCGCTGTCGACCAACCAATCCCGTCAGGTTCAGGTTTCGTCACAAATGGCTGTACCGATGGATCAGCTGGACCAGACGCGGGTATTGGTGATCGACAATGAAGAAAATATTCTCGTCAGTATGGCCGCATTGCTGGGGCAGTGGGGCTGTGAGGTGATGACGGCAACCGACGAGCTGGATGCGTTGCAGCAGATCGAACGCACGGGCATCGTGCCCGAAGTGATGATGGCCGACTACCATCTGGATGATGATAAAACGGGTACGGATGCCATCGGTTATGTACGTGATATGTTGGGTATTGAGATTCCGGCGATGGTGATCACCGCTGATCGCAGCGACGAGTGCCGACAACTGTTCAGAGAGTTGGGGCTGCCGGTGCTGAACAA
>NZ_JBFGYC010000050.1:0-13517 GCF_041587635.1 Pontibacterium sp.
CGCAGCCCGTCGATGAGCGCATCGCATTAGGTGAATCACTGGGTGGGGAGTTCAATCTGCAAACCAGTGAAGGTCCACTGAAGCTGTCTGATCTGGCCGGCAATGCCGTGGTACTGTATCTGGGGTACACCAGCTGCCCGGATGTATGTCCAACGGGATTGGCTGTGCTGTCTCAGGGGATTCATGGACTGAGCCCGGAAGAGCAGGCACAGGTACGCGGTGTGTTTATGAGTGTTGATCCGGCCCGTGATTCGCTGGATACGCTCAAACAGTACGCGGCTTTTTTCCATCCCAATATTGTCGGTGCTACTGCTGACCGGGCCGAGATCGATCGGGTGGTAAAACGTTACGGTGGGTTCTATCGCATCGGTGAGGATACTGGTTCCGCAGCCGGTTATGCGGTGGATCACTCCTCACGCCTCTACCTAATCGACAAGCAGGGCAAGCTGGTCTCCACACTGATGCATAGCAGCACGCCAGCTGATGTAACCTCTGGCCTGCGTAAAATCCTCAATAACGGCTGAGTTTTTCAGCACATACTACAGCCACGTAATCGGGTATCGAAGTGGCTGTAGACCTCTAGGCAGCTCTCTTTTTCTGGGAAAATTCCCAGATGCTGCACTTTATAGCGATCGATAAAGTCCACAGCGTTAAGTCCTGCCCCCTCCTCTAATCGCGTTACCCGATACGATTTGTACCCCACCCGGTAAACACCTTCATAAGGCTGATGCCATACACCTGAAACAAACACAGGCTGCTCCAGCGGCGTAATCAGGGCAGGTACTTTAAGCGGGTTACTGCGGTGCAGCTCCACAAACCACAGCGCCTGTGACCGGGTATCAAATACACCCAGTACATAGGCTCGCTGCAGTTGAAGTTCCCATGCATAGAGGTAGCAGGAGGTATCCTCGCCCTCCCGCCGTGTATAGAGGTAATAGTGATAGTCAGCTTCACCCCAATGCTCAAGACATCCATTGTCATCTGGATATCGAGCGTATGGGACGAAGTGATCGCGCATTAACGCCCTTCTAGGCTGAACTGAGCCGGTTGCAGTGGCGGTTGCTTAAACGCCACCAGCATCGCTTCAACCAGCTGACTGTGCCGGTCAGGCAGACCGTTTTCCAACAGGTGGTGCACACGATCATGCACACTTTGTCGGAATGATTCACTGGCACCAATGCCACCACTGAGGTTATCTGCGGAGAAGTTAAACTTCAGACCACAGGCCTGCGCCATGATCCACTCAAGCGCCTGCGGTGCCACCTCTACCTTCTCAAACAACGCCTGTTCATCCGCGGTGCGGCCATCCGGTTTGTACCAATAACCGAAGTCTTCCAGCTTACGTCGCTCTTCTCCGGCGACACACCAATGGGCGATTTCGTGCAGCGCGCTGGCAAAGAAACCGTGGGCAAAAACAACCCGGTGGTGGGGATTATTCTCATCCGCAGGCAGATAAATAGGTTCGTCATCCCCTTTCACCAGCACGGTGTTGTGGGTGTCACGAAAAAGAGAGTTGAACAGGTTAATCAGTTGAGTACAGCTTGGTTCGCTCATTGTTCCAGTAATTGCCACTTGTTCTGTTTTAACCACCATACGCTTCCTGACTGCCGATCAAGTCGTGCAGCCACAAAACCCTTGGCATCTTTGTCCGCGCGTTCAACGCTCACTTCATAGATAGAACCGGCTACATCAACACCGTCATCCAACGCCATCCATACGCCGCCGTCTGCCAGCCAGCTCTCGCCGCTATATCGATCGTAACGTATCAAAATCCATTGCCCGGATACGGTGTAACAGGACACAAACCGGTAACTCCCATCCTGCATTTGCAGACTGATCTCATTCGCCGTTTGTGCCATCTGATCCAATAGCAAGGCGAACTCATCGGCTGACGGCTCCCCTCCCTGGTCAGCGTGCCCGGGTGAATTACGTCCACGTTTCATATCCTGAGATAACGCGTGCAACTGAACTTGCAGGCTCTGTAGCTGTTCCAGCTGGCGGGCACTTTGAGAGCGCACGTTCAGTACCTGCTCCTGTACCGCCGTTAATCGATTGGTCATCTGCTCAACGGCAGAAGCTACATCGTTTTTGTTATCCGTCTCCGCAGCAGGCCTTGCCACGACCGGTGTCTCAGCAGAAGGCGTTTCTTCAGGCTGAACGTTCGCTGCATTGCAGCCAAATAGCAGGCACGAAAATAAAATAGGTATCGTTCGCTGTAACTTCACACCGGTCTCCGCACGCTGAATGATCGGAGCCTATTGTAAACAAAAAAAGGGGCTATATAAGCCCCTTTTACAACACCATCCCAGCGGAATTGGTTACGTTCGTGGATACCCTGCAATACCTGGGTTACCCGTAACATTCTTCAGCAGCGGTGTATTCAGCTTGTCCACGCGCGCTACCTTCTTATCCCGCAGATCATTCGCAACTACATCCCAGATATCCGGACCTTCAGAACGCGCACCTACCGTCGCCCAGCCGGCTACTTTGTAGTCCTTGTTCATGTCGATCTTCTCTCCATTATCCAGCGTCATCTCACTGATACGAGAACCGACGGACTTGCTCGGATCACAGACGTAATCAAAGCCGCCAACGCGCACCATGTCTCCACCGGATTGCAGGTACGGTTCAGGATTGAAGATATTATCCGCCACATCTTCCAGAATCAGCTTCAATTCAGAGCCTTTCATCGGACGCACATAGGTTTCCGGATACGTCAGACACGTCTGATCCAGCACATGCTCCATCTTCACAACCTGCCCTTCCAGCACGGTTGTTCCCCAACGGAAGCCCGGCGACAGTGATACTTGCGCATCAAGCTGATTACGCAAGGCGTCACAGATAACCTGGTCAAAACTGCCGTTGAAATTACCACGACGGAACATCACTTCATCCGCGATAGCCAACTCTTCGTTCAACCAATCACTGTATGGCGCACGTATATCCGTAATCAACTGAGTCATCGCCGGATCTGCTGGCAGCAACTCAGAGAAAACAGGCATTAGGCTATATTTATAGCCGTGTACCTTGCCACCCCGTACATCCAGATCCATCACGCCAACGAATTTACCGTTGGAGCCAACGTTACATACCAGTGTCTGACCGCCATCGTTCTTCACGATGGTTGGCTGTGGCACACCATCATGTGTATGGCCGCCCAGAATCACATCTATCCCGTTGACGCGGGACGCCATGGCGAGATCCACATCCATACCGTTATGGGAAATAACGATCACTGCATCCGGCTTTTCTTCTGCACGTATCTGGTCTACCAGTTCCTGCAGTTCACGGTCAAAAATGTCGAAGGACCAATCCGGTATAAAGCGCGCCGGGTTCGCAATTTTGGTTCTTGGGAACGCCTGACCGACAATCGCAATACGAGCACCACCCATTTCCCGCATGGTGTAAGGCTTGAAGACCCGACCACTGTCTTCGTCGAAGATGTATTCATCAGCCCCGTCGAATAGCGCATCTTCGGTAATCATCACGTTATGGGCCAGGAACTCACCATTAAACGCTTTGATGTTTTTCAGGATCTCTTCCTGATGATAGGTAAACTCCCAGTGGCCGGTCATAATATCCACCCCCAACTCGTTGGTCGCTTTTACCATGTCCATGCCGCGAGTTTTATAGGAGGTTCCCGATCCCTGCCACGTATCACCACCGTCCAGTAGTAAGGTATTTTCACTGCCATATCCTTCACGCAGGCGATTCACCAGCGTTTTGATATGAGCAAAACCGCCCACTTTACCGTACTTCTGAGCGGCTTCATTAAACTTCAGATAGGTAAACGCATGCGCTTCAAGAGAGTTGGCCGTCAATCCAAAGTGGTTTAATAACTTGTCACCCACTAAGTGTGGCGCCTGACCATAAGCAGAACCAATCCCCAGATTGACACTGGGTTCCCGAAAATACACGGGATTCAGCTGCGCATGGCAGTCTGTAATATGCAGCAAACGCACATTACCAAAATTAGGTACTTCGTAAATGTCAGCAGTCTGTTTCTTTGCTGCAAAGCCCGTTGCTGGCAGCAGTCCCGCTGCCCCCGCCAAGCCCAATAGCTGGGCAAACTCACGGCGTGTCATAGACATAGGTAATCACCCTCTTAGAGCAACCAAAAAAGGAAAAATGCCCGTAGCAGGCGATGCTACAGGCATTTTTTAGGTAGGCAGAGTTTTACTGAGGTACTGACAGGTGCCAGTTGCTCTGCGCGTATGCGTGCTGCTGAATACCCATACGAGAGTGGTATTTGGCCTGAGCAGCCAGATCCAGCGCTTTACGGTATTCGCCCGCATCTGCGGCCTTTTGTGCATCCTTCAAGATGCCGCCCGTCAACTTCCACTCAAAGCCCAGTTTTGCAGCTTCTTTGTTTTTGGCTTTCGCTTTTGCGATCAGATCCAGCGCATTCTCTTTTGTCGCTGCAACTGCGGCCTCAACTTCCTCTTCATGGTTGGTAGAAAAGTTCTTACCGTTCCATTCAAAGGTGTGATTTTTACCGTACATTGCACGATTAGATTCAAATGCTTCCTGAAAGCTTTCCGCTGAAGCAAATGTGGGAGCCAACGCCAGAGCGGCAGCAATGGTAATAATTTTCTTCATTTTGCATACCCTCCTTATTTACGTGCACCAGGACCGTTAACGACCAGACCGTTGTTCATGTAAGACTGGAAGAATTCCAGATTACGATAAACCTCAACCTGATGGCTGAGCGGCTTAGAACGGGAGTCTTTGTGACAGCCCTTGTAACGGCGATGCAACGTACCCAGTTCGCCCCATTTTGAACGGAACACTGGGAAGTGAGACGTGTGCCCCAACTGCGGGCTCGGCAAATCAGCACGGATACGGATATTCGCACCTTGTACATGGCAATTCGCACAAGACAGGTTCAGCTGGCCGCGTTTGGCGTAGAAGAACTTTTTACCGTCCAGATACGCCGCTTTGGCACGAGAGTCATCGGATGGGATTTCAATGTTGATCGGCTTATCACGAGAGGTCCATGCCATGTAAGCAGAGATCTTAGCGATATCACCTTTCGCCCATTTCAGCGGTTTTTCGCCATTAGCTTCGCGACACTCGTTAATCTCCATCTCCAGAGTTTTAACGGTGCCTGCTTCTTTATTCCAGTATGGATAATTCTGACGAATACCTACACCGCCATTTTCGAAGCAATCGGCATAACCTTTGCCGTTGGCAAAGGGTGTATTGAACAGGGTTTCACCCTCTTCAACTGCGAACTCGTAAGGAGGAAACTCTTCAAGCTCTTCCCACTGTTCACGGGACGATGCGTCCACAGCGTAAATACCATTTACATAGTCAGAGATCTCTGACTGCGGAAAACGGGATTCAAAATAGTTCTGCAGCGCAATGCGGTCTGCTTCAGGATTAACAGTCGCCAGGTCGAAACCTGAGTCGGCAGCCTGTGTCATCTGAGCCGCCGCAGCGACACCTAACCCAAGCGCCAGTTTTTTTATTATTTTCATTAGTCACACCCCACAGCTATAACCGGAACGGTGAATCCGGTCATTAGACCGGAATTACTTAACTTTCACTGTCTCAGTAGCAGACGCGCCGGTATTCTCTTTCCAGGTCATTACCAGCTCATCGCCTTTAGCGCCGCCCGCGAAGTTGAACGCGATGTATGGGTTTTTAGAAACAGCTGTACCCAGGCTCGCTTCGAATACGATTTTGCCGCCGTGCTCTACCTTCAGCTCCTGCAGAAACTTCGCAGGAATCAGCTGACCGGTTTTCTTGTCTTTGCGCTGACCACTTTCCATGATGTGCTTAGCCATCATTTTTACTTTGGTCTTGCCACCGGACGCTTTTGCTTTAACTTTCAGAATCTTCTTAGCCATCTTCTTATCCCCTATGTCCGATTAACCGCCACAACCACCGATGGTAACTTTGACCTCTTTGGCAGCGCTGTACAGCTTACCGTCAGCCTTAACAACTGCGGTTACCTTGGAGGTTTTACCCATACGCAGACGGGTAGAAACATCAGCTTCGGTACCGGCAGGGATCTTGAATTCAGCAACCAGAGGGTTCGGGTTGTTTTCGACGAAGATGCTGATGCTTTCAACATTTGCCATCTTAGTGCGAACAGTCACTGGGACAACCGCGCCGTTTTCTGCAATATCAGGTGCTTTCAGGGTAACTTCTGCGCTCTCAGCAGTGTCAGTAGAACCCAGCAACGCATTCATTGCTGCATCTTGTTTGTCCGCTTTAAATGCAGACTCAGCCCATGCTGCCATCGCTGCACGCGGCATCATTACGCCTGCACCAATCAAAGCACCACCAGCCGCAATCGCTTTAACGACCGTACGACGATTCATACTCATTCTAAAATTCCTCTCTCTTTATCACCCAGTGAGCGGGCGTCAGAACTGGTAAACGTATTCAACAACTGCGTCGATCTCTTCCTCAGACAGAATCCAGTGCTTGCCCAAAGGCGGCATGATTGTCAGAGGATTATTTTTGGTTGCATCCCAAATCTGCGCACGCAATTTGCGTTTATCCGGGAATCGCATCTTCATGCTAAGAATGGGCGGTCCCTGGTTACCCGCCTGGGTCGCATCAGGATCACTGATGGCGTGACAGGAAACGCAGTTCCCCCGCGATTTATTGAGATACACTGCCTTACCGAGCGCCAACTGATCTTCTTTGGCCCCAGCAACAGCAGGAGCTGCCGTTACCATTGCCAACAGACCCGCCGCACAAATAGAGGTGGTCAGCTTACGCATTGTTACTCCTCCGGAACTGTCTTTCTGACAGATTTATTATTTTTATGAGAAAGGCCCATATAACAGGGCCTTATTAGTTTATTACTTACTGGCTAGATTCAACCATGTAAGCCACGGCTTCTTCAACCTGTTTATCACTAAGGTCTACACGTCCGCCTTTCGGAGGCATCACGCCAGTTTCACCGCTGAACCCTTTAATCGCATGGCTCACCATCGTAGCCATACCTTGCTTGATACGTGGCTGCCACGCATCGGAATCACCTATCTTAGGAGAACCGGTTAAGCCAGACCCATGACAAACTTTGCACGCACCTTCATACGTTGGTTTGCCGGCCACTGCTTTGTCGGATAAAGCTGCAGCTGCGCCATGACCACCCGCAGATACCTCCTCCCCACGCAGATTTGCCTTACGCACTTTCTCTTTCTGGGATTCCTGCTCCATCTGTGCTTCATGGGACGCAGCAGGTGCATCTGCACCTTCAACAAAGTGACCAACCGGCGTGATCCCACGCAACGTGCCTGCAATATTTAGCTGTTTAGGATCCGCACAGTTCTTCATACAACGGGTGTTCTGAACATCCGGACGGGGATCAACAAAGAATCCATCTTGATTCGGCATTTTGATCGTTGCCAGAGAGTTTTGATCCAACACGAAGTCTTCTTCGACTATTTCGTTCAGATACAGCACATAGGCGGTAATGTGATACACCTGCTCATCAGATAAAGAACGCGGCGCGGTGAACGGCATTGCGCGACGAATGTAGTCGTACAGGGTGGATGCATACGGCCAGTAGGAACCTACAGTTTTTGTCGGACGCTCCTCAGTCAGGGTATCCCGACCGCCTGCCAGTACCGGCCAACGACCTTCGCCTTCACCAAACAGGCCGTGACAGGTGGCACAGAACTGCTCATACAGTGCTTCACCTTCTTCCACACTGCCCTGCCCTTTAGGCAAGCCTTTACCGTCGGGACGGATATCAATATCCCAGCCCGCAATCTCTTCAGCTGATGCAGTTGCACCGATACCCAACTTTTCAGCCTGTACCGCCGTACCGGTCATCGCCAATGCAGCACCCAGAGTCGTCGCAATTAAGCTTTTCTTAAGTGATCTGAACATTGGTGATACCTCCGTTCGGTGCAACCTTCCAGGTATGAATTGAGTTTTTGTGGTAGATAGAATTGCCGCCACGTACATCACGCAGCTGCTTCAGCGTTGGCTGAACATAACCGGTTTCATCGATCGCACGGGACTGCAGCAACCATGGCTGTCCGTCCCACTTAGTGACCAGACTGAAACGAGTTAATGCCTTGTCCAACACCAGACCTTTCAGATTTGCTGGCACCCAGCTCACGCCGCCATCAAAAGAGATATCGACCCGCTTGATCCGGCCACGGCCTGACCATGCAATACCTTCAATCTCCAGGAAGCCGCTTTTGGCAATTGGGTTTTCAGGACATGGGCTGGTGATAACCGAATTGGTTTCCTGTACGAACGTAAACTTGCGCGCACGGCCGTCAGGCATCAGATCGGTATACTTAGACGTTTCTTCGCGGTGATACCATGGCTTGTCACCCACTTCCAGACGACGCAACCACTTGATAGAGGTATTACCTTCCCAACCTGGATTCAGCAAGCGCAGTGGATAACCCTGCTCGGGACGCAGGCGCTCACCGTTCTGAGCATAAACAACCAGTGTATCTTCCAGTGCTTTTTCCAGAGGGATAGAACGGCTCATGTGAGAACCATCAGCACCTTCCGCCAGAATCCATTTACCTTCAGGTTTAACACCGGCTTCTTCCAGCAGAACTTTGAGTGGGACACCGGTCCACTCACAGCAGCTGAGCATGCCGTGGGTAAACTGCAGCGCTTCCATCTGCGCGCCTTTCCACTCCATACCACCGTTTGCCGGACACTCAATAAACTTAATCTGAGAAACAGACGGGAAACGCATCAGATCTTCCATGGTGAAGATAATCGGGCGTTCTACCAGACCGTGGATAATCAGACGGTGCTCTTCCATTGGTATTTGCGGCACACCACCGTGATAACGTTCAAACACCAGACCGTTCGGAGTGATAATCCCCTTGAGATCCTGCAGCGGCGTCATCGAGATAGACGCAATAGAATCTGCAGTCAGCCATGGTACTGTACGACGTACCACGTGTTTTTCGTACTCAGATGGGTGACCGTATGGGTTTTCTACAACCCCATGCCCCAGCTGTTTCCCCCACGCAGGTTCATTTGGTGGCAAGTTTGCGGTATTCACTTCTTTCGCAATTGCACCACCAGCCATAGTGGTCGCTGCCATTCCCCCAACAGCAGCTATCCCTTTACGCAGGAAATCACGGCGATCCCTGATAGACAGCTGATCTGCTTCCGCAGCCATCTGAGCCATCAATTCTCGCGTGCTGGGTCCTTTTATTATATTGGACATTTAAGCCTCCGAACGCTTAGTACCGAGCAAACGCATGTTATTATAATATTTATGGAATAACGTTATACCAATACGACATATGCAAAAATTCGACTATCGTATAGCCAAGATCTTTTGCAAACCATCAGGTCATATTGTTCAGTAAATCACGGACTTTTATATCGCAATGGAATAACCTTATTACAACAATTAAATAGTAACAGCTAAATTAGCGTTTGTGCATGCTTTTTTGGGGATCCTCCCCGCACATGAGACCAATGGTTGAGAACAACTGATACTTGTTAAATGTGAAGAGGAAAAAGAATGGGGTTGCCCGGTCAGGCGTAGATCATGAGGGCTTAAGTTTTCGATAGAGGGTACGTTCACTGATGCCCAACGCGTCTGCAAGTGCTTTATTATCCCCGGCAAACTGCGCCTTTAAGCGCGTCAGGTAATCGTGTTCTACCTGCTCAAGCGATTTTATCTGCCCTTCGTTGTGATCACTGATAATGAGCTGTGATCGGGATATCGCGGCGGGCAACTGTGGCAGATCAATGATCCCGTTATCGCTCAACAATACCGCTCTCTCGAGCAGGTTTCTCAGCTCCCGAATGTTACCTGGAAACGGGTAGCGCTCTAGTGCAGAGATTGCCTGAGGGCTGATGTTAATCGCATCGCCACCCGGAATCCGCCTAAGAAGCACGTCAACTAACAGCTCGATATCCCCAGCGCGATCAGATAAGTTCGGTAACTCAATGGGGAACGCGCTGATGCGATAAAACAGATCTCGCCTAAAGGCACCTGCTTCAACCATGTCCTCCAGATACCGGTGCGTTGCACAGACCAGACGAAAATCTGCGTGCTGCAGCTCTACGCCACCCACCGTTCGATAGGTGCCAGTTTCGATCAAACGCAGCAATTTCACCTGAAGCGACAGAGGCACATCGCCAATTTCATCAAGAAAGAGCGTTCCACCGCGTGCAGCAGAGACCAAACCTTGCTTACGGTTAACGGCGCCAGTAAAGGAACCACGCTCATGTCCGAACAGCTCACTCTCGAATAAGCTTTCACTCAATCCCGAACACTCTACGGTGACAAAGGGCTCAGAGGCGCGTCGACTCTGGTCGTGGATGGCTCTTGCTACAAGCTCTTTACCTGTACCCGATTCACCCAGCAGAAGCACTCCAATCTCGCTGGGAGCGGCCCGTTGCAGCATAGATAACATCTGCTTGAATGCCTCAGAACGTCCCACCATACCATCTCCTTCGGCTGTTGGACGTGCCACGCGTACGAGATGCATGATTTCCAGAAATCCAAACAGCTCCCCATCCGCTCGGTGAACCGGCGCCAACTCTACATCCACATGTTCTTGCCCATGCGGTGTGTTATGGATATGTAACATACGCTGACGTGAACCGGTTTCGACACAGCATTTCAGTGGGCAGGACTCGCCCTCCTGATCACAGGGTAAGTCGTAGCCGTGTGAAACTTCGTAGCAATGACGCCCGGTTATCGGGTCATCGAAAGGGAAATGATTCTGATAAGCCGTATTGGTGGCGAGGATCTGATAGTCGAGGGACAGTATTGCAGCGGGCTCTGTCAGAGCCTCTAAAATTGCAGCCACTTCAGGCAACGCATCCAACGATTGATGAGACATCAGATAATTCCGGCAGAAAAAGAAACGACGACTTTACTGCCGGACATTTTTACATATAAGGCAAAACTAATATAGATCCATCAGGATCAGCGATGACTCCAGTTAGGTTTCCGCTTCGTAATAAAAGCATCGATCCCTTCCTGTGCATCATCCGTTAACATGTTGTCCGTCATCACCCGTGCACAGCTGGAATACGCCTCGGCCAGCGTCTGTTCGCTTTGTTTATAAAATGCCTGCTTTCCAATGGACAGAGTCTTACGTGATTTGCTGGCGATCTTACCGGCAACCGCAGCCACATAGTCTTCCAGCTCATCAACAGCCACCACCCAATTCACCAAGCCCATTTCTGCAGCTCTATCTGCACTGATCAGATCACCCAGCAACAACAGTTCCATGGCATGTTTCGGCGCGACCGCCCGGGTTAACGCAACCATCGGCGTCGAGCAGAACAACCCAATATTCACACCGGGGGTCGCGAAGCATGCATTGTCAGCTGATACCGCCAGATCACAACTGGCAACCAGTTGACAACCTGCCGCCGTCGCTACGCCATGGACCTGAGCAATAACCGGAACGGGCAGATTTACAATACGCTGCATTAACGCCGAACAGGTATCAAACGTGGCCTGATAATACGCTTCATGCCCTTCGCCCAGCATCTGCTTCAAGTCGTGCCCCGCGCAAAAACCTTTACCGCCACCACGGACCACCACCACTCGCACTGAGATATCTTCTGCAATCTTGTCCAGTTCAGCCGATAGCGATTGCATCATCTCCATTGAGAGTGCGTTGTAGGCATCCAGACGGTTAAGTGTCAGGTAACATATTCCGCTGGAATCTTCCCGCAGTAAGATCTCGCTGCTCATTTCTATCTCCACGTCAGGTTATTGTTGTTATCACTGCCGAAAACACAATATACGGGACTACCCTTATACTAACAAGCATACCTAAAGTCCTCTTCTGCACCCGTGATAGCAACGCGAATAATCTCACCTGCAGGATAGAAATTAGGAATTATTCCTAGATTTATTCGATCGTACCTATGCTATTTTTTAGGAATACAGAAAACAATAAGACAGCGGACCAACCGGCTGCATACAGCTCGACATCAAGGAGGGCATTAACCCCATATTTCAGGAGCGAACACCATGGAGAATGCATGTGTGCTTTGTTTTAACCTGGTGATGCTGAATAAGCCTCACCCTTCGTTAAAAAAAATCAGTGAGCTGAACAACAGCGAGCTTTACAAATGCTCTTGCTGCTTTGCGTTTCTACATAAATCGAATGATATGTGGGAAGTAATAAGCGGAGGGGATTTTACTAGAGACGACTGCGCCAGTGACATTCGCGACAGCACAAACGATGTTCACGAGCATCCCGCCGATACAGCGCCCTAGATAATTGAGTGACGGAACTCAACACCTATGACGCTGCTTGGTTTAAAGAATGCCGGATTGATACAAACGCGCGATAAGCTGGGTTTTGTTCCGTGCGTTAAGTACTTTTTTTGCACGCGTGATGTGATAAGTCACACCTTCTTCTGTCAGCCCTAAATGATCCGCAATCATTTTTACCGACATACCTTCCGCTGTCATACGCAAGATATTGGTACAGGTTACAGAGAATACCGCATGCCTGACATAAGGATTGGTTTCTTTTGAGCCATCCAGTGCCAACAATTTATGGCAGCGCTCAAGCAACGGCAGGAGTGAACCAGAAATGTCTTTATACAGCTCAGTAAACTCCGCTGATGACTTCCCGTGATACAAACCAAAATAGTTAAACCAGGGTTTATCTGCATGCTTACCGACCGGTATATAAGCGCGCGATGCAACATTGTATTGCTCCCAGAAGCTTTCCACCAATGGCGTGGAGCTCCCTGCGCGTACATCAGTCACCAGCACCTCTGCACTGGTCGGCAATACTGACCAGAGCGGATCTAACGTAGCCACTTCCCGATAATAACGAGACACTATATGCTCGGGCAAAGAGCCCTGAGTATCGACGCCATAGCTACGTTTAGATACAGAAAAAAGAGAATCCTTAGACGCCAGATCGCGCGGAACAGAAGAATAAGTAAAGTAATGAAAACCCAGCTGGCGTAATAAAACTTCCAGTTCAGAAAAAATCTTATCCCAGCCGCATTCGCTGATCAGAATATTACCACTAAAGACCGTGGACGGCTGATCCGATCCCAGAACAGAAACAGCATCATTCATTGGATGTAAGCTCCGCTAACTGACAGCGGGAAAGCCTCTTCAACGCTCAAAACTTGAGCATTACAACTGATTAAACTTAAGCCCACAAAACTGAAACAGAACACTGTTCTTTCTCTGAAATTTTGTTTTATTTTTGTAACATACATAAAAACAAAGATCATTGCACTCAACCCATGTAACGGCGGGTATAATAATCCAACAGCCTTTTATAAGAAGTACAAAAACCTATAGTTTCAATGTATACCCGACACTCAAATAAGCCTACCTGCTGAACCTGTTGTATTTAATCAGATTATTACCGAACAATCCGGCATTTAGGTCAACAAAACTGCGATCTTGAGTGTTTAAATCAAATCATAATTAAAACAAACGTTTTACTAAATCTTTTATGAAAATTTCATACTATTTTCTTAGTCAGAATCCCCCTAGTGTTCGAATTCACACATACTGACGTAGCGAATCGTTGCGCATATACTGCACGATATGAAGC
>NZ_JBFGYC010000051.1:0-13493 GCF_041587635.1 Pontibacterium sp.
CCGAGGCCCTTAATAAGCAAAAGCTAATTTGATGCGACCTATTGTCGCTTGCTGCCTGGCTTTAAAGCAGCCCATTAAACTAAGGAACAAAGACATACGATATTTTTTAATACCGGCCATTATTATTCACAGATATACAGAGCCACCAGCAATGACCGACAGGAACTGGATCACCTGCTGAAGCCTGGCCAGATCTATCTGGACGAGAAGATGTCGAATACCCCATGGGCACCAAGGGTGGTTACCAGACAACTTGCGTTTTCCAAGCGTCGCAAGTAACCGTAGAAAAGGTATTTTGACGGCGCTTTGAAACGAAAAAAGGCGGTTACAAACCGCCTTAAAAATCTGTGTATCCGTCTTGGTAAAAAGAAGCCCTCTTACGAGGGCTGAGCCAAGGGATTGGAAAACAGTGTGTTACAGTGCCAGGCGACGAATATCACTCAGCAGGCTGTTAACGTAAGTCAGGAACTTACCGGCATCACCACCGTTGATTGCGCGGTGATCGTAAGACAAGCACAGCGGCAGCATCTTACGTGGTTCAAACTCCTTGCCGTTCCAGCGCGGTTCGATATCCGCTTTGGAAACACCCAGGATTGCCACTTCCGGTGCGTTCACGATTGGGGTAAAGCCAGTACCACCGATACCACCCAGGCTGGAGATGGTGAAGCATGCGCCCTGCATCTCGTTTGGCTTGAGCTTACGGTCTTTCGCTTTGCCCGCCAGCTCGATCGCTTCCTGAGACAGCTCGTAGATGCTCTTCTTATCTGCATCCTTGATCACAGGAACCATCAGGCCGTTTGGTGTATCCACTGCGATACCGATGTTCACGTATTTCTTGTAAACGATGTGCTCACCGTCTGCATGCAGAGACGCGTTGAACTTCGGATACGTCTTCAAAGCAATCGCAATGGCTTTTAACATAAATGGCAGTGGCGTCAGTTTCACACCAGACTTAGCCGCCTCATCCTTCATGGATTTACGGAACTCTTCCAGCTCAGTGATATCAGCTTTATCAAACTGAGTCACATGCGGGATGTTCAACCAGCAGCGAGACATATTGTCGCGTGTGACTTTAGCGATCTTGGACAGTTTCTCAACTTCCACTTCACCAAACTTGCTGAAGTCCACTTCAGGGATAGCCGGGATACCGGAACCACCCGTTACCGTCGCAGCCGGCTTTTCTGCCAGTTTTTTCAGCGCAGCTTTCACATAGGCCTGAACGTCTTCTTTCAGGATACGGCCTTTTGGACCGGTACCGCTAACCTGTGACAACTCAACACCAAACTCACGCGCAACCGCACGTACCGCAGGGCCTGCATGTACTGAACGATTCTTCTTCTCCAGCGATGCCAGATCAACCGACTTATCAGCTTTTACCGGTGCAGACGCTTTAGACGGCGCAGCCACAGGAGCTGGCGCCGCTACCGGAGCCGGAGCTGCCGCTTGCGGAGCCGATGCTACAGGAGCACCCGCCACTTCCAGCCTCAGGATCAGATCACCTTCATTACAGGTGCCACCTTCACCAATGATCACCTCTTTAACGACACCCGCTTTTGGTGCTGGCACTTCCATCGATGCCTTATCCGTTTCCAGTGCGATCAAACCATCGCCTTCTTCGATGCTATCACCGGCTTTCACCAGCACTTCTACAACATCAACATCTTCAGAACCGGACAGGTCTGGAACCAGTACATCTTCAACACCACCAGCAACCGGAGCCGCAACTGGCGCAGGCGCAGCAGATTCAGCGGCCGGAGCCGGAGCTTCAGCAACAGGCGCTGGCGCTGCGCCACCCACTGAAAGCATCAGGATCAGATCACCTTCGTTGCATGTACCGCCTTCAGTCATAATGACTTCCTGGACGATACCACCCTTAGGAGCAGGCACTTCCATGGACGCTTTATCGGTTTCCAATGCGATCAGGCTGTCGCCCTCTTCGATGCTGTCACCGGCTTTCACCAGCACTTCAACCACATCCACATCTTCGGAACCGGACAGATCAGGTACACGCACTTCTTCAACAGCAGAGGCTGCAGCAGGAGCCACTGGCGCAGCGGCGGCTGCCGGAGCTGCCGCTGGCGCTTCTGCCACTGCTGCAGGAGCCTGTGCTTCTGCTGCCGCGCCGCCAACTTCCAGCTTCAGGATCAGATCACCTTCGTTACAAGTGCTGCCTTCCTGCATAATAATTTCTTTGACCACACCACCTTTCGGCGCAGGCACTTCCATTGATGCTTTGTCAGTTTCCAGCGCTAACAGGCTATCGCCTTCTTCAATGCTATCACCAACGTTCACCAGAATTTCAACGACATCTACATCGTCGGAACCGGACAGGTCTGGAACCAGTACGTCTTCAATATTGCTCACTTCGTTATCCTCCAATTAGCCTTTAGAAGTTCAGTCGACTTAAACAGTCCACGGCGCCGGTTTTTCCGGGTTAATGTTGAACTTCTGCATGGCTTTGGCGACGTCAGCAGCCTCAACCTTGCCCTCTTCCTGCAGTGCTTTCAGCGCTGCCAGGACAACGTAGTGACGGTTCACTTCGAAGAATTCACGCAGTTTGCTACGCGTATCAGAGCGACCAAAACCGTCGGTTCCCAGTACTTTATAGTTACGTGGGATGTATTCACGCAGCTGATCTGCGTACATACGCATATAGTCAGTGGATGCGATAACAGGGCCATCGCGACCTTCCAGACACTGAGCAACATAAGATGTGCGTGGTGCTTCAGTAGGGTGCATCATATTCCAGCGCTCAACTTCCTGTGCTTCGCGGCGCAGTTCGTTGATCGACGTAGTGCTCCAGATATCCGCTTCGATACCGTACTCGTCACGCAGAATCGTTGCTGCTTCGCGTACTTCACGCAAAATGGAACCACAGCCCATCAGCTGAACTTTCTTCTCAGCCGACTTACCTTCTTCCAGCAGGTACATACCTTTGATGATGCCTTCTTCAGCACCGGTTGGCATTGCTGGGTGGGAGTAGTTTTCATTCAGTGTAGTCACGTAGTAGAAAACGTTTTCCTGATCCTGATACATACGACGCAGACCATCCTGCACGATAACTGTCAGCTCATAGCCGTAAGTTGGGTCGTAAGATACACAGTTAGGAATCATCTGAGCCATCAGATGGCTGTGACCATCCTGATGCTGCAGACCTTCACCGTTCAGCGTTGTACGGCCGGATGTTGCACCGATCAGGAAACCGCGAGCCTGAGAGTCACCTGCAGCCCAGGTCAGGTCCATCACACGCTGGAAACCAAACATGGAGTAGAAGATGTAGAACGGCACCATCGTGCAGTTGTTGTTGGCATAAGATGTCGCTGCAGCCAACCACGCACAGAATGCACCGGATTCGTTGATACCTTCTTCCAGAATCTGGCCGGTCTTAGATTCCTTGTAGAACATGATCTGATCAGAGTCGTGCGGCACATAGCGCTGGCCCGCAGAGGTGTAGATACCCAGCTGACGGAACATACCTTCCATACCGAAGGTACGTGCTTCATCAGGCACGATTGGCACAACACGATCACCCATGTTTTTATCTTTCACCAATGTGCTCAACACACGGTTCAGAGACATCTGGGTCGACATCTCACGCTTACCACTCTCTTTCAGATTGTTAGAGAATGCTTCCAGCGCAGGCGTTTCAAGCTTTTCAAACTCAGTACGACGTACCGGATAGAAACCACCCAGTTTTTCACGACGATCAAGCATGTACTTCATTTCCGGAGAATCCGGAGACGGACGGTAGTACGGTACTTCCTTCAACTGATCATCAGCCAGCGGAATGTTAAAGCGATCACGGAAGTCTTTCAGATCATCCATCGCCACCTTCTTCATAGAGTGGGTGTCGTTTTTCGCTTCGCCGGATTTACCGGTACCATAACCTTTAACAGTCTGAGCCAGAATAACGGTAGGCTGACCTTTGTGATTCATTGCCTGCTGGTAAGCGGCATACACTTTATAAGGATCGTGACCACCACGGTTCAGATTCATGATCTCTTCATCGGACATGTCGCTGACCATTTCCAGCAACTCTGGGTATTTACCGAAGAAATGTTCACGGGTGTACGCGCCGCCGTTGGCTTTATAGTTCTGCAACTCACCGTCGCAGACTTCGTCCATACGTTTCTGTAGCAGACCTTTGTCGTCTTTCTCAAACAGTGGATCCCAGTGACGGCCCCACAGACATTTCACGACATTCCAGCCAGCACCGCGGAACACACCTTCCAGTTCCTGTACGATCTTGCCGTTACCACGAACCGGACCATCCAGACGCTGCAGGTTACAGTTAACAACGAACACCAGGTTTTCCAGCTGTTCGCGGCCTGCCAGAGAGATAGCACCCAGGGATTCCGGCTCATCACACTCGCCATCACCCAGGAACGCCCATACCTTACGGTCAGCACGATTAATCAGGCTACGCGCAGACAAATAACGCATAACGTGTGCCTGATAGATAGCCTGAATCGGGCCCAGACCCATGGATACCGTTGGGAACTGCCAGAAATCAGGCATCAACCAAGGGTGAGGATAAGAAGACAGACCTTTACCATCTACTTCGCGACGGTAGTTATCCATCTGTTCTTCAGTCAAACGACCTTCAAGGTATGCGCGTGAGTAGATACCCGGTGCGATGTGTCCCTGAAAGAACACCATGTCAGCATCCTGACCGCCATCGTTACCACGGAAGAAGTAGTTGAAACCGATATCATAGAGTGTTGCGGAAGAGGAGAAGGAGGAGATGTGACCGCCAAGACCTTCATCATTGTCATTGGCGCGCATAACCATCGCCATCGCATTCCAACGAATAAAGGAACGGATACGACGTTCCATAAACAGGTCACCCGGCATGCGGGCTTCGTCTCTTGGTGCGATCGTGTTGCGGTACGGGGTTGTCAGCGTTGACTGAGAGCCTACTCCCATGTCAGCGGCTTTTTTGCCCAGCTCACTCAGGATGAAACGCGCGCGGTCATCGCCTTCATTTTTGGCAACTGACTCCAGGGCCTCCAGCCACTCTTGCGTTTCTACAGGATCGAGATCTTCGATGAAATCTTGCACTTTGCCTTCTCCACTCGGAATTTACGCAGAAATTCTTAACAGCTCTAATTTGTGCGGCCCAGCCACCATGCTGCACCGCAACAAAGCCATCGTTCTTTTTGTGTCGTTATTATATTTGTAGTAATACTACATAATAGTGACTAAAAAGTCTACAGCAGGTCGAGATCGGACTTTTCTTGTAGTATTTATACAACTATAGCTCAGGTGAGATATTTGCACGCCTCAATGCACGCTCCAAACGGGTGTTTTCCTTCTGTCCTTCCAACAATGCATCCTCAACATAAGCCAGATGATGATGAGCTGCTTCGCGTGCTTTTTCAGGTTCACCGGAAAGAATCGCATCCATCAGCACTTTGTGCTGACAATGAATCTTTTCGCGATAATCCGCTTTAGGGTAAATATTCTGCAAGTTATCCCAGACGTGCTGACGCAACAGACTAAATAGCGCACGCATCATATGCAGCAATACCATATTGTGTGTGGATTCAGCGATCGCCAAATGAAAATCCACATCTGCGTACACTTCCTTATCAAACTGCTTAGTCTCGTGATAGTGCTCCAGGTCTGAATAACACTGCTTAATCGCTTCCTTATCAGCAGGTGTACTTCTCAGCGCAGCGTAGTATGCCGTAACCCCCTCAAGCGCATGACGAAATTCAAGGAGATCGTACTGGGCTTCCGGATGGGTACGGAACAACTCCAGCAACGGATCAGAAAAAGACCCTCCCAGATCCTCGGCTACAAACGTGCCTCCGCCCTGACGACTGATCAACAATCCTTTCGCGACCAACTTTTGTACCGCTTCGCGCAAAGACGGGCGAGAAACCTCAAACTGCTTTGCCAACTCCCGCTCTGGCGGCAAGCGCTGACCCGGCTTCAAGCTACCCTCTAAAATCATGGCTTCTAACTGCTCCATGATTACATCTGAAATTTTGGGCTGCTTAACCCGTTGATATGCCATGCAAAATAACTCCCATAACTGCATTGGTAAGACCAATAGTGTAATCACTTCAACATACAGTTTTCAAAAATTCGACGCACACTATTAATCATCGTTATACACCAATCGCACCACAAATTGGTATTACCAATCCTACTGAATAAATCATATTCGATCAATTTTCAACCAAAACCTCCTGGACTGCACTATTTTCAGTATATAGACCGATAGAAGAGAAATTGATTGACAAATGATCACCTAAGAAAATAAAGTACAAAACCATAAGCTGGTAAATTGGTAATACCAATCTAGCAGCAAGTAGATAGATTTACAGTATTTCTGTCCAAACGGCTCTAATAAAAACAACTAAACATCTAGAGGATGTGTCATGAAAAAGTTTGCTAAGTCCATGATTTCCGTAGCAATTATGAGTGCAGCTATCGCGAGTGTTTCTGCTCCTGCGCAGGCTGCTGACAAACTGCTACTGAAAACTCCTATCGCTTTCGGTACTCACCTTCCTGCACTGGGCACGCCAATCGCATGGGTAGCAGATCAGCTGAAACTGGTCAGCGATGGCAAAGTAAAAATGAAAGTTTACGAGCCAGGCAAACTGGTCAGCCCTCCAGAAATTCTAGATGCAGTTTCCTCTGGTAAAGTGAACTCCGGTTACTCCACTGCGGGTTACTGGCAGGGCAAGATGCCTGCAGCAGCACTGTTCTCCGCTGTACCTTTCGGCCCGGAAGCTGGCGAATACATGGCATGGCTGTACTACGGTAACGGCATGAGCCTGTATCAGGAGATGTATGACACCGCGGGCTACAACGTAAAAGTAATGCCTTGCGCAATCATCTCTCCAGAAACATCCGGCTGGTTCTCTAAGCCAATCGAAAAACCTGAAGACCTGAAAGGTCTGAACATGCGCTTCTTCGGCCTGGGTGCTTCCGTCATGGAAAAACTGGGCGTAGGTACTGTTCAGCTGCCAGGCGGTGAAATCTTTGGCGCACTGGAGAAAGGTGCAATCGACGCGACTGAATTCTCTCAGCCTGCTATCGACCAGCGTTTGGGCCTGCACAAAATTGTTAAGTACAACTACTTCCCTGGCTGGCACCAGCAGGCAACTGACTTCGAACTGCTGATCAACAAAGACACCTGGGGCAAGATGTCCAAAGGACAGCAGGCGCTGGTAGAAACCACCTGTAAAGCATCCATGACCAATGCGATCGCTGAAGGTGAAGCGATGCAGTTTGAAGTGATGCAGAAAGCGTCTGAAAACGGTGTTGAGATCCGTTACTGGAACCAGACCATGCTGGATACCTTCAAAACCAAATGGGACGAAGTTGTCGCAGAGAAAACCGCAGCTGATCCTTTCTTCAACAAAGTATGGCAAGACCTGAGCACCTTCCGTAAAGGCTACGACCTGTGGGAAGCAAACGCATTCCTGCCACGCGCTCAGAAGTAAGTTCATAACACTTCTATAAGGCGCCGCTGAGTTTCAGTAGCGTCCTTAGCTCAACGGGCCTTCGGGCCCGTCTGCATTCCCAGGGATTGGGCGCCATAACAACAAAGACTGTGTATAAAGGGTGGGTATTCCTGTGACTGAAAACGAAAAGCTTCCATCAGTGCCGCTGGCCGATGGCATTGATCGCTTTATTCAGCGCATCGGCTTAACTGTTGCCTGGGCTTATGTAGCACTGGTACTGGTTATTATTCTTCAGGTTGTATTGCGTAAAGGTTTTGCCAGCGGACTGATCGCGTTGGAAGAGCTGCAATGGCATCTCTATGCAGTGGGTGTGATGTTTGGCCTGTCATATGCACAGACAACCAACTCCCATATTCGTGTTGACCTGTTTTATTCCTCTTTCCGTGCAAAAACTAAGTACGTGATTGAGATCCTCGGCATTTTGCTTCTGGTTATGCCATTTATTGCGATTGTTTTCTTCCATAGTCTCGATTTTGTCGCCGACTCCTGGCGCATCAACGAACACTCCTCCGCACCTTCCGGCTTGGGATGGCGCTGGCTAATCAAGAGCACGATTCCTATATCTTTTGCTCTGCTTGCCCTAGCGATGGTTTCCCGCCTGATTCGTGACTTTACCCTGCTGATGCGAGGAGATGCTTAATGGACATCAATGAGATTCTTGTTATTGCGATGTTCCTGTCGTTCATCGCCCTGCTGTTTACCGGCATCCCTGTTGCTTGGGTATTAGGTGGTATCGGCGTTATTTTTGCGGGTATCGGCTTTCTCGCAGATATGTATATGGACACGATGACCGGTCTGGATTACACCACACTGGGTCTGGTCGTGAACCGTCTTTGGAAAATCATGGATAACTGGATATTGGTGGCCCTGCCAATGTTCATCTTCATGGGCATCATGCTGGATAAATCCGGCGTGGCTGAGCGCCTGATGCAATCCATGCAGGAACTGTTTGGTCGTGTACGTGGTGGCCTGGCGATTACTGTGACGGCGATCGGTATTATTCTTGCGGCATCTACCGGCATTATCGGCGCATCCGTTGTGCTTCTGGCTGTAATGTCTCTGCCATCAATGACCAAGCAGGGTTACGCAATGCCACTGGCATTGGGTACCATCGCATCGGCCGGTACTCTGGGTATTTTGATCCCACCAAGTATCATGCTGGTGATCATGGCCGACCAGTTGGGTCTGTCTGTTGGTGACCTGTTTATGGGCGCGGTATTCCCGGGTCTGATGCTGGGCGGTTTCTACATCCTGTACATTCTTATCACGGGTATTGTTAAGCCTGACGCTGCACCGATTCCACCGGACGCTAAGCCGATCACTATGAACGCTTTCATGAACGTTATGAAAGCCGTTCTGCCAACACTGGCACTGATCTTCGTCGTACTGGGTTCTATCTTCGCAGGCATTGCCACACCAACCGAGGCTTCCGGTGTCGGTGCGTTTGGTGCCACTATGCTGGCTCTGTACAACCGCAAGTTCAACTTCAAAGTACTGAAAGAAGTTGTGGGCGGCACCATGAATACAACCGCCTATATCTTTGCGATCTTTATCGGTGCAACCTGTTTCGCACTGGTATTACGTGAGCTGGGTGGTGACGAGTTGATTGAGTCGTTCCTGACCGGTCTGCCATTTGGTCCTTACGGCATTATCTTCTTTATTCTGGGTGTTATCTTCCTGCTGGGCTTCTTCTTGGACTGGATCGAAATCACGCTGATTATCCTGCCTTTACTTGCACCGGTCATATCGGCACTTGGACTGGATATCGACGGCTACGGCGTTGTGGATAACCCAGAACTGGTCTGGTTCGTCATGCTTGTGGCGATGGCGTTACAAACATCGTTCTTAAC
The DNA here is from genome assembly GCF_041587635.1 of Pontibacterium sp. Lineage (NCBI taxonomy): Bacteria > Pseudomonadati > Pseudomonadota > Gammaproteobacteria > Oceanospirillales > Oceanospirillaceae > Pontibacterium > Pontibacterium sp. Next base: position 9,332 of record NZ_JBFGYC010000051.1, read on the forward strand.
ACCGCCCGTCGGATTCGCGCTGTTCTACCTCAAGGGTGTCTGCCCTCCGAACGTGCAGCTGCGCGATATCTACAAAGGCGTTATCCCATTCATCATTCTTCAGCTGATTGGCCTGCTGATTCTGGTTTTCTGGCCACAACTCGTCCTGTGGCTGCCAGCTACGGCTTACGGCTAACACGGCCAAACCTTTGGCCACCCTACTTCCCGCGTAGTGGTGGCCTTTTTTACGATATAAAAATACGACATAAAAATAACTGCTTGTTAAAAAGCAGAAGAGCGTTGGTGAGGTTAATGGGCTATGAAACAGCAGTATCAGGCGTTTCATGATCAACTGAAATCGTTTATTCCAGACACACGTCTGATCAGCGATCCACTTAGAACCCTGGCATATGGAACTGATGCCAGCTTTTATCGCCTTATTCCGCAGATCGTAGTGCGCGTAGAGTCTGCTGATGAAGTATCCCGTATTGTCACTCTGGCCGCTGATAGCGGTATTCCGGTCACTTTCCGTGCAGCCGGCACGAGTCTATCCGGTCAGGCAATTACCGATTCCGTACTCATCCAGTTAGGGGATGGCTGGAATAACTACGAAATCAGCGATGACGCCAGTTCCATCAAGTTGCAGCCCGGTGTTATTGGCGGTCACGCAAACAAATATCTGGCGCCGTTTAACAAAAAAATCGGCCCTGATCCGGCATCTATAAATGCCGCTAAAATTGGCGGAATTGCAGCAAACAATGCCAGCGGCATGTGCTGTGGTACTGCACAGAATAGCTATCGAACACTCCAAAGTATGAAACTGGTGCTGGCAGACGGTACACAACTGGATACCGGTTGTGAGCAGTCGTTAGCCGCGTTCCGCACATCACATAAAGGACTTCTGGATGCGCTTGATGCACTCGCGCGCCAGACTCGCCAAAACGATGCCTTACGTGATCGTATCAATCATAAGTATCGCCTGAAAAATACCACTGGTTATTCTCTGAATGCGCTGGTCGACTACGAAGATCCGGTTGAGATTCTGCAGCATCTGATGATCGGTTCCGAAGGTACGCTCGGTTTTATGTCCGAAATTACCTACCAGACCGTTGATGAGTTCCCGGACAAAGCATCAGCACTGATCTTCTTCGACACAGTCCGTACGACCTGTGAAGCGGTTGCGATTCTAAAGGATACGCCAGTCTCAGCTGTTGAGCTGATTGACCGCGCAGGCCTTCACTCTATTGAGAATAAAGAGGGCTTGCCTGCGTTTATCCGTGATCTGCCTGAAGATGCCGCGGCCCTGCTGATTGAAACACGTGCCTCAAAAGCGGAATTACTCACTGGTCAGGTCGAAGAGATCAAAGCATCGATCTCTCACCTGAAAACCTCAAAAGCGGTTGAGTTCACCACCGACCCCGAGGAGTATGCTAAGTACTGGGCGATTCGAAAAGGCCTGTTCCCTGCAGTGGGTGCGGTGCGTATGACCGGCACCACGGTCATCATCGAAGACGTGGCCTTCCCGGTTGAACAACTGGCAGATGCGGTACATGACCTGCACCAGATTTTTGAAAAATACCATTACGATGAAGCACTGATCTTTGGTCATGCCCTTGAGGGTAACTTGCACTTTGTTTTCACTCAGGCATTTGATAACGAAGAAGAACTAGCGCGTTACGAAGGGCTGATGGATGACGTCGGTAAGATGGTGGTGGGTAAATACGACGGCTCTCTGAAAGCGGAACACGGTACAGGCCGTAACATGGCACCGTATGTTGAAATGGAATGGGGAGCTGACGCCTACACATTGATGTGGGAGTTGAAGGAACTGCTTGATCCACAAGAGATCCTTAATCCCGGCGTTATCCTCAACCGCAATAAGCAGGTGCACCTGGAAAACCTTAAACCGATGCCTGCGGCTGATCCGATTGTGGATAAGTGCATAGAGTGTGGTTTCTGTGAACCCACGTGCCCGTCGCGTGACCTGACTTTGAGCCCGCGTCAACGGATTGTGATCTGGCGGGAAATTGCCCGACTGGAAGCCAGCAAAGAAGACCCCGAACGCCTGGCTAACTTGCGCAAAGAGTACCAATATCAAGGTACCGATACCTGCGCAGCCTGCGGCTTGTGCTCCACCACCTGTCCGGTCGGCATCAACACCGGCAACCTGACACGTTCGATCCGCAGTCGGGACAATGAGAATCACACCAAACTGGCACAGTGGGTTGCCGATCATTACGGCGGCATCACCACAGCAACCAAAGCGGCCTTTAAAGTTGCCGATGCTACGCATGCCATTCTGGGTACCAAGGCGATGTCTGCGGTGACCGGTTTTGCCCGCAAGGCAACTGGCGGAGCTGTGCAGCAATGGACACCGTCCCTGCCAACCGCAGCACCCAAGATCGATACAACAAAACGGATCTCAAACCCTACTGCACCTAAGGTGGTTTATCTGCCGAGTTGCGCCAGCCGCACCATGGGCCCGGCGCGGGGTGATGAGGATCGTACATCTCTGGCAGATAAAACCGAAGCCCTGCTGCGTAAAGCGGGTTTCGAAGTGATCTATCCTGACGATATGGATAAGTTGTGCTGCGGTATGCCATTCCAGTCCAAGGGGATGTTTGACGCGGCGGATTCTAAATCCAACGAAATCGAACAAATTCTGATGCAGGTAACTAACAACGGCGAAATTCCGGTCTACTCCGATACCAGCCCTTGCACCCTGCGTCTGCGTGAGAACATCAGTGAAGAGATCAAACTCTTTGATACCGTCGATTTCATCGACCAGTTCCTGATGGACCGCCTGCTGTTTGAACCGACCGATGAACCGGTCGCACTGCACATCACCTGTAGCGCAACCCGTATGGGACAAGCAGAAAAACTGAAACGTATTATGAATGCCTGCTCTACTGCAGTCGTGGTTCCTGACCAGATCACCTGCTGTGGCTTCGCAGGAGATAAAGGCTTTAGTACACCGGAACTGAATGCATCAGCCCTGCGTACACTCAAAGACAGTGTCAGCGAATGTAGCACGGGCTATTCCACCAGCCGGACCTGCGAAATTGGCCTTAGCCACCACAGCGGTATCGACTATAAATCAATTGTTTATCTGGTCGATCGGGTGACTCAGCCCAAATTGAGCACCACGGCCAGCACCGATGAAAACCAACGTATTCAGGCTGCTTCGGCCTGAATACTCAGCAGAGGAATTAACGATGGCACTTCCAGCGATGAACACCATCCTGTACACCACGTCCTTAGGCAAACACACCCGTCCGGTTTTCCGTCATGCGGTAAATCTGGCCAATCAGTTCAACGCTAAAATCGTCATGCTGCATGTGGTTGAGCCTATCGGCGAACTGGGCCACGCGCTGATCCAGAACTATCTGGATGAAAATCTGGTTAAGAAGATGCACGACGAAGGCATCAATGCGATTAAAGATCAGATGCGTGAACGTGTTGCAGCCTTTTGCGAAGATGAATTGGCGAGTCTTCCTGCCCCGGTCGAGCTGAACATCGAACATGTTGTCATTGAAGGTAATCACACCGATTCCATCCTGCGTGAAGCAAAAACGATTAGCGCAGATATGATTGTTATCGGCTCTGAAAATACCTTCGGTCATCATAGTCATACTGCACAGCAAGTGGTAAAAAGCGCTAAAGTCCCAGTACTTGTAGTGCCTACCGGTAAAAAGTTCGCCTGATTACCCCCTCTGAGGACACACCGTAATGGAAGACACTTCACTGCTACTCATAGAGCGTATCTTTCTCACGGTGTTTACTCTGGTGGCGATTGTATCGGTTGGATTTTTCTACGGTCGTGCCCGTAAACCCGATATGTCCACCGCTAACCAGATCAATATGGATCTGTTTTGTCCGGCTCTGATCTTCTCCGTACTGTCGTCTAAATCATTTGATCTGGCGACCTATCAGAATCTGGCGATTGGCGCTGCTGTCGTCGTATTAGGTTCTGGCCTGCTACTCTGGCCTCTGTGCCGTATTATTGGCGTCAAAGCAAAAACGTTTTTGCCGCCGATGATGTTTAGCAACAGTGGCAACCTGGGTCTACCGCTGATCGTACTCGCTTTTGGTGAAGAAGCCCTGCCGGTTGCGGTGTTGCTTTTCCTCATTGAGAACACGCTGCATTTTTCTGTCGGCGTCTACCTGCTGGACCATCGCACCC
>NZ_JBFGYC010000052.1:0-13200 GCF_041587635.1 Pontibacterium sp.
CTTGGTTGGCGTTTAAGAAAGATAACAACGGCATCTTTCATTTTCAGGCCGATTCAGATGCCCGCGTCATTCGTGGTCTGATCGCACTAGTGCTGGCGGCATATAACCACCAAAGTGCCACACATATACAATCTTTCGATATTAACAATTACTTTGATCAACTGGATCTGCAACGCCATCTAAGTCCATCTCGTGGAAATGGCTTGCGGGCAATTGTTGAGAAAATCCGACAGGTCGCTGTCGACTCAAATGCACAGGAGCTTCAATGAGCAACTTTACCGACGTATCTTTTCTGAACACTGTTTTTGGCAACCAGAAAGGTGAATACGAAACACCAAACTGGGAAAAAGCAGCGAAACAACTGCACCTGATTCAGGAAGAACTGGCCGAGTTGGTTGAAGGTATCGAAAAACAGGACGTCACCGAAGTCCGTGATGCAATTGCCGACGTTTTGGTAACGACCTACGGCATGGCGCATATTCTGGGTATCGACGCAGACGCTGATATGGCGGCGGTACAAGAGAGCAACCTCTCTAAACTGTGTAAAACAGAAGACGAAATTGCCCAGACATTGGCTTACTACGAAAACGAGGTCGGTATCGAAGTCTATGCTGGAGGCGAGCTACCAAAAGCTTTCGTTAAATCAGCTAAAGACCAAAACGGTAAAGACAGTAAGTTCTACCCTGCCCACAAGTTCCTAAAGAACATCAACTGGCACGAGCCACAGCTCGGCTAAGAAAGCCCAGTTAATCCGTTATTGAAAAAGGGTCTCTATTTGAGGCCTTTTTTTATGCCTGCTCGTTACAACCGACTTAAATCAAACGTTTAATTGTTACCCGTTGACTACACCAAATAATCCGCGGTAACTTTATGTCATATTCTTATGAAAAAGCGAATTCATACACCCAGCATTCAAAAAACTTCAATACTTGGCTTGTATGCTTCCGCTTGGCAGTTTTTGTTACACAGGGATTAAAACCGTTGTTTAAACACTGCACAACGGTTTTTGATAAAGTCCGAATATACGGACAGTACATAATAAATAAACTGGATGTCTTCCATGAGTGGTTTTGTCGGTACGACGAAGTACAACTATCGACGCCTGAATGGCTTGGGGTTTATTGTCTGCGCAAGTGCAATAGCCTTCACTACCGCCTACTTGCAGGAACAGTTGGCTCTTGAGCCCTGTATCCTCTGTTCATTAACCCAGTTGATCACCTTATCGGTCGCATCAATTTTTCTGCTCGCTTACCTGCATAATCCTGGCAGCACAGGTCAACGACTATACGGTGTTGTTGGTTTTTTCATGACGCTCGCGGGGATCGCCACGACGCTGAAACATGTATGGATTCACCAGCAACTGATCGATTCATCAACAGCTGTAAATTGTGATCTCAATGTCGATCAGCTCTTTGATACAATGCCCTCTGCTGAAACACTGATCTCAATCTTTCGAGGAGCCAGCGAGTGCAACGTAAGCCATTGGACCTTTATCGGGCTGAGTATTCCGGAACAAGCTCTGATTCTGTTCTCAATTCTGTTAGTCATCACCTGGAAGCTGATCAAAAGCCAACGGCGGCCACGCGATCTCTTCCGCTGATCACTGCACTGCTGCTCAGCAGCGCTATGCCGGCATTCGCTAACGATATCGAGTGCCGTAACAAACTGGATAACGAAAAAGATCCATGGACTGCCAACTTCTACCTTGATAACGACCTGTTTACAGAAACGGACCGCAATTACACCAACGGTATCCGTGTTTCTCTTGTCTCCCCCAATGTGGACAACTTCCTCACGGATGACTGCCTGCCAGACTGGGTATTAGGCGTAAACCAATATCTCCCTTTTCTGGATGCCGAAACAACAAACAGCGAGAAGGTGCAACGCAACCTGATCATCACGTTTGGTCAGCAGATCTACACGCCCAACGACATCAACCGTACAACCGTTGATCCCGATGATCGCCCCTATGCGGGCTGGTTATACAGCGGACTGGCCTACCAGAGCCGCAGCAAGAATATTTTGCGCACAACCGAGCTAAACATCGGTATTGTCGGCCCCGCCGCACTGGGGCAGGAAGCACAGGATTTCATTCACGATCTGCGCGGCTTTGATAAGTTTCAGGGCTGGGACAATCAGCTGGAGAACGAACTAGGCCTGCAGCTCGTGCATGAGCTGAAGTACCGTTATGCCCCCAAACCTCTGACCGGCGTACTCTCCTACGACACCATCTTTCACGCAGGTGGCAGCTTGGGTAATGTCGCAACCTATGCCAACGCAGGGGCAGAATTTCGCTTGGGTTGGCACCTGCCAGACGACTTTGGCACCTCGGCACTGCGCCCGGGAGGCGATAACAGCGCACCAGGCCCAACCGATGCCCGCTACAACAGCACCAGCCGGGACAACAGTATTGGGGCGCACCTGTTTATCGCCGCGGATGGCCGTTACGTACTGCAGGATATCTTCTTAGACGGCAACACATTCAGCGACAGTCATTCTGTTGATAAAGAACCGTTTGTAGGCGAAGTGATTGTGGGCTGGGCAGTGTTATACCGTGGCGCAAAGCTCTCTTTCTCACGGGTACACCGCAGTCGTGAATTCAAAGGTCAGCCGGAAGGACACAACTATGGCGCAATCTCTCTGAGTTACAGCTTTGAATTCTAGCCTTTGAGTACGCACAAAAAAGCCGCTACCAAGAGGTAGCGGCTTTTATAAACGGCGATGCAACCCGGCTTATGCCAGTGTATCAGTCGCCACTTTATATTTAGGATCTTCGATCACGTTCACTTCCACCAAATTACCGGCTTTGCGCAGCAGGTCACGACACTCAGGACTCAAGTGACGAATATGCAGCTCTTTGCCCGCTTTCATGTAGCGGTCAGCCAGTGAGTCGATCGCTTCCAGACCTGAGTGATCCATTACGCGGCAGTTGGCGAAATCAACGATCACGTCATCGGGATCGTTAGCCGGATCAAATTGATCGCGGAAGGTCTGAATGGAGCCAAAGAACAGCGGACCGCTTGGCAGGTAGACCTTCTGTTTATCGTCACCCTGAACCGTGAAATCCATCTGCTTGGCATGTTTCCACGCAAACACCAGCGCGGACATAATCACACCCACGATGACCGCAATAGCCAGATCTGTCAGTACTGTCACAACGGCAACAGTAATACCCACCAATGTATCGGACAGCGGGATACGACCCAACAGGCGGAAGCTCGCCCATTCGAAAGTCCCCAATACCACCATAAACATAACGCCGATCAACGCCGCCACCGGGATCATCTCGATCAGTGCCGAACCGACCAGAATAAAGGCCAGAAGGAATAACGCTGCAGAGATGCCGGACATCCGGCCACGACCACCGGAGTTGATGTTAATCATACTCTGGCCGATCATCGCACAACCGCCCATACCGCCAAAGAAACCAGTCGCCACATTCGCAACGCCCTGACCGACACATTCCTTATTACCACGTCCGCGGGTATCGGTGATCTCATCAATCAGCGTCAGTGTAAGGAGGGACTCAATCAGACCAATCGCCGCCAGAATCAACGCGTAAGGTACGATGATCTGCAACGTTTCCAGTGAAATCGGAACCATTGGGATATGGAATTCTGGGAAACCACCTGCGATTGTCGCCATTGGATCGCCTGTCATATCGCGCAGAACGTCCTGTACGTTGCGTGCATCCAGATCTAATCCGATCACCAAGGCAGCCACGGTCACAATCGCCACCAGCGAAGATGGCAGAGCTTTGGTTAGCTTAGGCAGGAAGTGGATAATCGCCATGGTCAACGCAACCAGACCCAGCATCAGGTACATCTGATTACCCTGCAACCACGCCAGCTCACCCGTGCTTTCATCCAAAAACTGGAACTGCTTCATCTGCGCAAGGAAGATCACGATCGCCAGACCGTTCACAAAACCCAGCATAACCGGATGAGGCACCAGACGGATAAACTTACCTAACCGGAAGACCCCCGCCAGTATCTGGAAAATACCCATCAGGACAACTGTCGCAAACAGATATTCCACACCGTGCAATGCCACCAGACTGACCATAACGACCGCCAGTGCGCCGGTTGCACCGGAAATCATACCTGGACGACCACCGATGGCTGCGGTGATCAGGCCTACCATGAAGGCAGCATACAGTCCGACCAGCGGCTCAACACCAGCAACAAAGGCGAATGCAACCGCCTCCGGTACCAATGCCAGCGCGACCGTCAGACCGGAAAGGACATCACTTTTCAGGCTACTTGTGCGTGAAGCAATCAGTTGAAACATTGAGACTCTCTGCGCAAATTTTATGCAGTTCGGAAAAAGTGCGCGAGTATATCAGAACGCCTTAGCACTCGCAGCATATCACCCACGGATTTGCTGAATTAGACGTTTTCTTTTCTCAAATAACGCAGATTCGGCGAGTTTAGCGGCAAATTCGCGTAACGGGCGACTGACGTCTGCCGCCCCATAATCACCTAAACTGGCCAGATTACGCCATGCGGCTGGCAGGTGGCGTACCCGATGAGCCATTCCGCCATCGTTATCTTTAGCCAGATATCGCACCCGACCAATTCCGCTTGCGAGAATTCGGGCAAAACACATCGGACAAGGCTCAAGTGACACCACTAATGTCAGTTCGCTGCGATCACCATAGTTCGGATACTGTGTTTCGAACGCATCCAGCAGCTCCATTTCAGCATGTGCAGCAGCCCGAAAGTGTTGTTCAAAAACCCGGTTATACCCTTCTACTAAGATATCACCATGATCATCAATCAATACCGCTCCGATGCCATAGCTGTTGTTACGCAACGCTTCAATCGCCAGCGAACAGCAGCGACGGCCAATCTGCTCGTCCCGGTGTCCGTCCCCGACAACCAGTGTTTCATATTCTGTTTGTAATGCTTGGATATTCATCGACACCCCACAGTCACAGCAGGCTCAGCTGCTCACCCTGTCGTTGTTGAAACCGCCCCAACCGATAACCAACACCTAACAAGCGTACGGGTTTATTGCCCCGCTCCCAGGCTTCTCGCATCAGTGCGGCAAACAACGCAAGGTCAGGCTGGTCAGACGCATGCTCAACCGTTGTTTGGGTGAAATCAGCAAACTTCATCTTCACCACTGCGCCCTTCACCGTACGTTTCTCTCGATGTTTTTCGAACCGGGAATCCAGACTCTGCATCAGTTCAGGCAGATGCTCCAAACAACTCTCCAGATCGGGAAGATCCTGCGAAAAGGTATTTTCCACGCTGATTGATTTACGCTCTCTGCTCACTCTCACTGGCCTGTCATCAATCCCGCGGCACAGTTCATATAAGCGTTTGCCAAACCGCCCAAAGTGATCAACAAGTTGCGCTAGGGTATAACCACGCAGATCGCCGCACTGCTTTACTCCCAGTTTATGCAGACGCGCCGCTGTTTTCTCGCCCACCCCAAAAATTTTTTCAACGGGTAACACCTCCACGAACGCATCCACTTCATGGGGCCTGATCACATAGAGACCATCCGGTTTATCCCAATCACTGGCTATTTTTGCGAGAAACTTAGAAGGCGCGACACCCGCTGAAACGATAATTCCCACTTCCGCTTTGATCCGTGCACGAATCTCCTGAGCGATCAGCGTAGCGCTGCCTTTACAGTGCCCTGCTTCCGTGACATCCAAAAAGGCTTCGTCCAGAGACAGCGGTTCAATAAGGTCAGTGTAGTCCCGATAGATCGCCATGATCTGTTGAGACACCTGACGATACTTTTCCATATGACCGGGGATAACGGTGAGATTAGGACAAAGTTTGATCGCACGGGCGGTGGCCATGGCGGAACGCACACCATACTCCCGCGCCTGATAATTGCAGGTGGAGATCACGCCACGGCGATCAGAACTGCCGCCCACCGCAATCGGGATATTCGCCAACGCCGGATTGTCCCGCATCTCTACTGCCGCAAAGAAGCAATCACAATCGCAATGAATGATTTTCCGCTGCACCCGCCCAACCATTTAACTGTATATTTATACAGATAATAATCAAAAGCAGCGCGTTGTCCAAATATCTGTGTAAAACCGTTCTTACTGATCGGTAGAGATAATGGCCTCGTGCATCTCCAACCCGCCTTTCTGACTGAACGCCTCTTTTGGCAGTGGGTTTGCGTGAGAGCGCTTAAAATCATCGCTACCCACCCAACCGTCAAAGCTGGTTTTGTCAGCCCAATGCGTTTGCACAATATAGGGCATCCCTTCTTTAGCAGGCCTCAGCACTTCCATCCGTACAAATCCCGGCTGTTTGTCGATCTCACCGGCACGTTTACGAAATCGTTCTTCAAAGGTGTCCTGCCATCCATCAGCCACATAAATACGGTTTGCCACCACATACTGCATTGATTCTGCTCCTTTCAGTTTTACCTACCCGCTCATTAAACGCTTTTTACCTTACCTCGCCAAGCGTCATCAAAGCGTAAGAATTGCGTCAACCGGCAGTCACAAATCTTCCATATATTTTTCATATGAAACGAACAGATGAAGGTATACAGCGTGATCAACGTTGAAAAAGCTCTGACCCATAAATATCCCACCTTTGTGCAGAAACCCGCGCCGGTAAAACGCTCTACGCTGTTTATGTTGCGTAAGCTGATCCGCGAGAACGAAATTAACGATTTCCTGCATGACAATGCCGATGCCACTGGCTTCGAATTTATTGATCGCGTACTGGATTACTTCAACTTCAGCTACACCATGAGCAACAAAGACCGGATGAACATTCCGTCCAGCGGGCGCGTTCTGATTGTGGCCAATCATCCGCTGGGCGCATTGGATGGCTTAACACTGCTCAAGGCGATTGGTGAAGTACGTCGAGATGTGAAGATTGTCGCCAACGACCTTCTAATGAATTTCGACCCGCTGAAGAATCTGTTCCTGCCAGTCGATAATATGGGCAAAAACACCCGCAAGCGCGACATCGCCCGTATTGTAGAAAGCCTGCAAAACGAAGAGGCAGTGATTGTCTTTCCTGCCGGTGAAGTATCCCGTGCTGGCGTCACCGGGATCAAAGACGGTAAATGGAACAGCGGTTTTATCCGATTTGCGCGCAAAGCCAATGCACCAATTCTGCCCACCTTCATCGGCGGCAAAAACTCATCTCTTTTCTATAGCGCCTCTTATGTAAACCGTAACCTCTCGACCCTGTTGCTGGCTCGGGAGATGTTTAACAAGAGATCGGTATCCATCCCCCTTAAGGTGGGAGAACCGATTCCATTCAGCCAGCTGGACGCAGTTCCGGTTTCAACACCCGAAAAGTGTAAGCTGCTGAAGAAACACCTTTACCGCATCGCCAAAGGCCGTACCCCACTTTTTATCACTGAAAAAACCATTGCCCACCCGCAGGACCGCCAAACCATCAAGCAAGAACTGAAGTCATCCGAATTGCTGGGTGAAACCTCAGACGGGAAAAAGATCTACCTGTTTGACTACCGTGCTGATTCTGCGGTCATCAATGAAGTGGGACGTTTACGCGAAATTGCGTTCCGTTGTGTGGGTGAAGGGACAGGCGAAAAGAAAGATCTGGATCGGTATGACCAACACTATCGCCATCTGATTCTCTGGGACGACGAAGAACTGGAGATCGCCGGAGCATACCGTCTGGCTGAAGTGTCAAAACTGAGAAGAGATAGCGAACACAAGCTCTACAGCTCAACCCTGTTTAACTACAACGAACAGATGGATACCTACTTCGAACGTGGAATCGAACTGGGGCGTAGTTTTGTACAACCCAAATACTGGGGCAAGCGCAGTCTGGACTACCTTTGGTACGGGATTGGTGCATATCTACGCAAAAACCCTGACATTCGCTACATGTTCGGCCCGGTCAGCCTGAGTAACTCGTATCCGAAAGCCGCCAAAGATATGCTGATCTGGTTCTACAGCCACTACTTCAAAGACGATGAGTATCTGGCGCGGTCTTTCTCACCCTATCAGCTGGACGATGCGACCGCGCAGAATATGGCGCGCATGTTTAATGGCAGCGACTACAAAGCCGACTTCCGGGTGATGAAAGAACAGATGGAGTTTCTGGGGGTGAGTGTACCCACCTTGTATAAACAGTACAGCGACCTTTGCGAAGAAGGTGGTGTTCGCTTTCTCGACTTCGGCGTCGATGCAGATTTCAACTACTGCGTGGACGGCTTGGTACTCGTCGATCTGAAATACGTCAAAAAGAAGAAACGTATACGCTATATCGGAGAATAACCCCTCTGCCGGGTCGTTCAGACCCGGCATATTCACTCCATTTCTTGCATCCGTTTTCGCTATACTCATAAAGGTCATCACAGGATCTGAAGATGAGTAATCAAGACAAATACCCCGTAAAAACTTCGTCTAAACAAGAGCTTGATGCCTTTCTGGATCAGCTCACCCGTGCTCCGACCACGCTAAATACCGGAGCTGAAGGTCGGCTGCTATTCGCCTTAGATGCCACCGCCAGCCGCCAGCGTACCTGGGATCAGGCCTGCCACCTGCAAAGTAAAATGTTCATTGAGGCCGGCAAAACAGGCGGGCTTCAGGTTCAGCTGTGCTACTACCACGGTTACGCACAGTTCGAGCATACCGGCTGGTTCAGTAACACCCATGCCCTGCTTGATCGTATGAACCAGGTGAGCTGTATGGCGGGCCACACACAGTTATTACGGGTACTTAATCACGCCCTGCTGGAAACCCGGCGCCGGAAAATACAAGCGGTGGTGTTTATCGGTGATTGCCTTGAAGAACCTGCCGACAAACTCTGTCGACTGGCTGGCGAACTGGGTTTACTGGGTACGCCCGTGTTTATCTTTCAGGAAGGTAATGAACTGGTGGCCAAGCGCACGTTTAAAGAACTGGCCCGACTGTCCGGCGGTGCCTATTGCGGCTTTAACAGCGGCAGCGCCCAAATTCTGAAAGCGTTGCTGGCAGCCGTTGCCGTGTATGCCGCAGGTGGCCCAAAAGCACTGGAGAACTTCGCCAAAGACAAACCCGGCGAGGTACTGCAGCTGACCCATCAGTTGAAAGGGCATTCCAGACCTTAAGATGGGACACAACTGATCTGAACTCATCAAGAAAACAGTATACTAAGCAGTATAAAGTTATCGTCGCATCATCTGACGATATTATCTGAACACAAGGAGTTAACTGTGCATCCACTGGGTCTGGTATTGCTTGGGACCGTCGCCATCGCCGGAATGATATGGATTCAATCCAAACCGGTGAAACAGCGTCGTGCCGCTGTCATCAAAGTGATCACCGTGATTGTGACAATGGCACTGATTTATCTGGCGATTACCGGGCGTCTGCACTGGCTCGGTGTACTGATCGCCGCTGTGTTGCCCTTTATGCGTAAACTTTTGCCGCTGATCATCCGTTTTCTGCCGTTTCTCAAGCATCTCTACAATCAAAAGCAAGCTGGCCAGACCCACGGTGGTAATCATTCTGAAGTGCAGACAGCGATGATTCGCATGACACTGGATCATGACTCAGGGGTGATGTACGGCACCGTATTGACCGGTCCCATGCAGGGACGAGAACTGGGAGATCTCGGTGAACAGGAGTTTATTGAGTTGTTGTCACAGTGCCGCCAGCAGGATGCGGAATCTGCTCGCTTGCTAGAAGCCTATCTGGACAAACGTTTTGGCGATAGCTGGCGAGAAGACGACCCCGGTCAGCAGTCATCTCAGCAGCAACCCACGGCAGCAAGCGCGGGGATGAGTCGCGATGAAGCGTACAGTATATTAGGCCTCCCATCGGGGGCGGATGAGCAGACGATTATCGATGCTCATCGCCGTCTGATGCAAAAGTTACACCCTGATCGTGGAGGTAGCGACTATCTCGCAGCGAAGATCAATCAAGCCAAAGACCTGTTACTGAACAGCTGATGGCTCTGAAAACTCTCTAACATTAAACTTATTTTGTGACGGAAGAGCTTCCTGACGACGTAATAACACCCCGGCCTGATAGGGTTTATGGCCGGGTTTAATCCTCAGTGATCCATAACCTTCACGCTCAAGAAACAGCAGCTGCTTAGTACCTCCGGATAACGACACCTCCAACAACACCCTTCCACTTTCCAACACCCGCCACTCGCCCTTCATATAACTGGCAACCGTACCGTCCGTTTCCCGCCTGACATCCGTCAGAATCAATCGACCATCAGCCTTTAGGTCAAGCTGCAGGGACATTACCGTATCTTCATAACGATACCTGGCCTCCAAACTGCGCAGTCCCAAGTTCCCTTCACGTGCACAGCCGGTTAGATGTAAAGTATTTAACGTCAATTCAGCATGATAGGGATAGCGGGTTCCATACTGATCATGACAAGCCTCACGGCTCAATGTCAGTGCCATCTGATATCCGTCCTGAATATTCAGCTGGCTACGCCAGATCAGGCCAGTATCGGACTGCTCAGGTTCGACAGAAGGAAAACGCAGCTGGCGTAAAGAACCCCGCACTTTGACGCGAATGCCTTCATCCCGTACATCGGCAATCCACAAAGGTTTTTCACCCGCCGCCCGGTAGTGATTTCCATTCAATTCAAAGTCACACGCCCGTGGCTGAGACCCCACTAACAGCACCTGATCAATATGTTTCAGACTGGGATCAAACGGATCGGGGGACACCATCAATTCAGCGTAGGCCTGATCGAATGCCACCGGCGCCTGAGTAAACCAATGCAGGAGCTCACCGCTGTCATCTTGCAGAGACAGGCTGTTTGTCCCGTGACAGGGACGTAGTACCAATTGCCCAGCATCGCGGATCACCACACCGCGTTGAAATTCACTGGGTGTCACCGGCTTCGCTGTACTTCCACAACCCAACAACAGCAGTCCAACACCAAAAACCACAAGAAACCTTAGCATCACACTCCTAAAAAGATTAAATAGGCTAATTATTCAACAAAAGCAGCACGAAGCTTTATTGATCGTTCCACAAAGAGAGTGAGATAATAGGCAAACTTATCAAGGAGGGAAAGACGATGGCAAGACCTGCCGAATTTGTACGTCGTGACGTGCTCGAAAAAGCCATGGAAGTGTTCTGGCGTACCGGTTTCACCGGGACATCAGTAACGGATTTGGTAAAAGCTACCAACCTTAAGCCCGGTTCTTTGTACGGTGCCTTTCACAGTAAACGCGGCCTGTTCATGGAGGTGATCGACACCTACGCTCAGAACAGCCTGTCCCGCGTATCATCCTGTTTGCTCAATAACGACAGCCCCATCGAAGCAATTCAGGCATTCTTTAACCGTTTCAGTAACGACATTGCGATGGACGAGATCGGTCGCGGCTGTCTTATGGTGAACACCATGCTGGAACTGGCCACGGAAGATGATGAGATCAGGGAGAGGATCACGAATTATCTGGATCAAATTGAAAAGATGTTTGCCGATACGCTGACCCGCGCTCAACAGCAGGGAGAGCTGACAGCAGAAGCATCACCGGAAGCACTGGCTAAGTTCCTGATGGCGGGTATGTGGGGGATGCGAGTGATGAGCAGCAAACGTCCTCACGCAGAGTCCTATCAGAGCATTGTGTCCAATATGCTGAATGCTCTGCCTATCGTCAGGCACTGACCTGAACGATCTTTAGAGTAAAACAAGGGTTCATAATCATTGGGTTATGAACCCTTTTTTGTGTTGGCCCCTGCCCGTCTATTAATCTGTTCAGCCCTGTTACTACACGCCATAATGAACGAAAAGAAAAACACTGCAGCAAGGAGTTTCTATGAAACTGGCACGCTTTCGCTATAACGACCAGATTCACATTGGTGTGATCGCCAACGATCAGGCATATACCACCGGTCAGGACCCCGCTCTTCCAACTGACATGATTACCCTGTTAGGAAACCTGAACGATCTGAAGCACAACCTGCAGATACTGACAGAGAAAGGCACGGGCATCTCACTGGACCAGATACAGCTACTGGCACCAGTGCCTCATCCCGAGAAGTTTCTGGGTGTGGGATTGAATTACGCCGACCATATTGAAGAGACCGGACTGGATACACCAGAATTCCCCACCATCTTCAATAAACAGAGCAGCTGTATCATCGGCCCGGACGATGACATTCACCGCCCTCGTGTCTCAGAGAAACTGGATTACGAAGGTGAACTGGCTCTGGTGATCGGAAAAACCTGCCGTCACGTTCCTTATGAACAGGCCCACACGGTGATTGCCGGTTACACCATCGTCAACGATGTCTCCATTCGCGACTGGCAGATCAAAGCCCCCACCTGGACCTTAGGTAAATCCTTCGATACACACGGTCCAATGGGCCCGTGGATTGTCACTGCTGACGAGATTGATCCACACAACCTGGAACTTAAGACCTGGGTTAATGATGAATTACGTCAGCATTCCAACACCCGACACCTGATCTTTGATTGCTACAAACTGGTGGAAACCCTATCGACGGTATGCACACTCAAACCCGGTGACGTGATCGCAACAGGCACGTGCTCAGGCGTTGGAGTGAAAATGAAACCCCGAGGTTATATGAAGCCGGGTGATCGGGTCACTATTGAGTTAGAGGGAATCGGTCAGCTTAGCAACCCCGTTATCGAAGAACCGCAAGATACTGTTCAATTCTAAACGGTCAGCGACGCTCTAAAGCAGCTCTCTGCATTCGACAACCTCCTGAAAGTGTGATTTGGTGGACTTATTGGCACTTATCCGGGATTAGATGGGACTCAGTGGGATATAACGGGATTAGTGGTGTTGCAGGGAGTGAAGCGAGGATTTACAAAAATACATTTGCGAATTTTGATGCTTCTTCCCAGCGAGGATTCACGCTTTTTATAGCATGGGAAATCAGTTAGCCCGTCTTAACGACCTTTTTGGCACTTGGCTTTTCGAAAGCTATTTTTCCAAAAGCCTTATACGTAATTCAATATACTTATCATCACGCCGCTGAACCACAATGTGCCAATGAAAGAATCCAGCAATCATAAGGATCATACCAGCACACGATGTAAAAGTTAGGAACCCAGAGTAAAACTTATGATCTGTCATTAAGATATCTCGCAGCTTCTCTAGGGAAACAAAAGGCTATGTCTGAGTTAGTTGTTGCGATGAACGCTCAATTGCTTCAAATAGACAGAGCTCTGCGGTAATTGTGTTTGAATAACGCTCCAGAAGCCGCCGCCAACCTAAGTAATGCTTCAGGTACTTGGTTGCCACACC
>NZ_JBFGYC010000053.1:0-12926 GCF_041587635.1 Pontibacterium sp.
AGACCAGCGCCACATATCAGCTTCAGCTTCTGCCCATGGATCTTCCAGAATGTCACCCTCATAAGAGATGTGCAGCAGGTTAGCATCCATCGAGTATGGCGACTTCTTCTTGTTCCCAGCGAAATCAACCGGAATATTGTGCTCTTCACAATACTTCATCAGGGTTTCACGGGATGTCAGATCCCACTCACGCCACGGTGCGATGACATGAACGCCCGGCTTCAGCGCGTATGCGCCCAGCTCGAAACGAACCTGGTCATTACCCTTACCCGTCGCACCGTGAGAAATTGCATCAGCACCTGTTTCGTTAGCAATCTCAATCAGACGCTTAGCGATCAATGGACGTGCAATAGACGTACCCAACAGGTACTCACCTTCATAGATGGTATTTGCACGGAACATTGGGAATACGAAATCACGCACAAACTCTTCACGCAGATCTTCAATGTAGATCTCTTTTACGCCCAGCGCTTCGGCTTTGGCACGTGCAGGTTCAACTTCTTCACCCTGACCCAGGTCGGCAGTAAAGGTGACTACCTCAGCGTTGTATTCATCCTGCAACCAGCGGACGATTACGGAAGTGTCCAGACCACCGGAATAGGCTAGAACAACCTTCTTAATTTCGGACATTCTCAAGCTCCAACTTGTGCAAACATCGGCCGCAGGACGCGACCGGGTTCAAAAAGAAACAGGGGCGGGATTATAGCAGAAAAAGCCTACCGTATGGCAGACCATATATCGCGAGTTTTACTCTTTTTCCAGACGAATGGTGACACGTCGGTTCCGCGCACGATTTGCTTTGTTGTTATTGGGTACGACAGGATATCGCTCACCGTGATAACGGGTGGTGACCATCCCCTCCTCAAGCCCTTGCTTGACGAAGTATTCACTTACGACTTCAGCACGTTTTTTCGACAAATCCCGGTTAGCCAGACGACGACCTGCGGCATCACTGTGCCCATCCACATACACCGACTGAACGCTGTTATCGTTCTTTATATAAAGGATGATCAGGTCCAGACGCTCACGCGTCGAATCAGACAGTCTCCACTCTCCCGGCGGAAACAGTACAGCCGTTCGCGCCACCTGACGGTAGTTAACCGGCAGCAACTTCGCCACACAGCCTACATAGTCAGTGTATGCGTTACGGAAATTGACCGCAGAAACCGAGACACGCAGGTATTCCGGGGTGCCGTACCAGGTTTCAGTGGTAAACGTAGGCATCAAACCCTTATGCAAGGCTGCCAGCATCGATTTGGCATAACCTGTTTTCACATCCAACTGCCCCTGCTTAACCGCCTTTACAGGGCCAATCGCCTGAGTCATCAGACCCGGCCGCCATGGTGGGGCTTCAGATACCAGCATCGCACCTTTGGCAAAATGACCTTTTTCAGTCGGATCAAGCAGAAAGTGAACATTTTCACCCGCTTCGTGCTCAAACACCGCATTGCCAAAGGAAGGAATCACATGAGACAAACGACAGACGAAGATGGAGGACTCCAGCTCCCAGTTGGACTCTTCAATGGTTGCCCGATAGCTCACTGCCTGCACAAGCGTGCTGACCAGCCAAAGCAAAAGTATGGGAACCAGTTTTAAGTACACGACAACACCTGCAACATTCGGAAATCTGTTGTTATATTATCTCTTTCGGCTCTGACAACAACACCTTTAGCTATCAAATTACATCGCTGGTAGAATGGCGGGCAATATGTGAGCAATTCAGAAAGTAAGGGAATCCTTTGAGCCGTCAAGATTCGTACAAACACCCAATGGCAAGCCGTTTTCGCGGTTTTCTTCCGGTTGTAGTTGATGTTGAAACCGCCGGTTTTAACGCCAATACCGATGCTCTGCTGGAGATTGCAGCAGCCACTTTGACCATGGATGAAAACGGTTACCTGATGGTCGATAAGTACTACGAAGCCCATGTAGAGCCGTTTGAAGGTGCCAACCTTGAACGTGCAGCATTGGATTTCACGGGCATCGATCCATTCGATCCCGACCGTGGTGCCATCAGCGAACAGGAAGCATTAGAAAACATTTTCCGCCCTATTCGTAAATCGATCAAATCGCACGATTGTAAACGCGCAATTCTGGTCGGACACAACTCTGCATTTGATCAGGGGTTTGTGAACGCGGCAACGGAACGAAATGATATCAAGCGCAACCCTTTCCATCCGTTTTCAAGCTTTGATACCGCCACGCTATCCGGGTTGGCCTACGGCCAGACCGTGTTGGCAAAAGCCTGCGAAGTTGCTGACATTGAGTTTGATGGCAAAAAAGCTCACTCAGCACTGTACGACACACTAAAAACTGCTGAACTGTTCTGCTCCATTGTGAATCGCTGGAAAGACCTTGGCGGCTGGGACATGGTATTGGCGGCACAGGATTACGGTGACGAGTTCACCATCTGATCCCCGCCCTGCAACAAATAGGCAGACATAAAAAAACCCGCACATGGCGGGTTTTTTTATGGACTATCTGAAACTGAATTACAGATTATCAGCTTCTTCAGTCAGGTAAGATGCAACACCTTCAGGGGAAGCAACCATACCTTTATCACCCTGGTTCCAACCAGCCGGGCAAACTTCACCGTGCTCCTGGTGGAATGCCAACGCATCAACCATACGCAGCATTTCGTCAACGTTACGGCCCAGCGGCAGATCGTTAACAACCTGGTGACGCACCAGACCGTCTTCATCGATCAGGAAAGAACCACGGAAAGCAACGCCGCCTTCGGATTCAACATCGTAAGACTGGCAGATGCTATGAGTCATATCTGCAACCAGTGTGTAGTTAACAGCACCGATACCGCCTTCGTTTACTGGCGTGTTACGCCAAGCGTTGTGAGAGAAGTGAGAATCGATAGAAACACCGATCACTTCTACGTTACGCTTTTTGAACTCTTCGATACGATGATCGAAAGCCAGCAGTTCAGAAGGACAAACAAAAGTGAAGTCCAGCGGGTAGAAGAATACAACCGCTTTCTTGCCTTTTGCTGCTTCAGACAGAGTGAAAGCATCAACAATTTCACCGTTACCCAGTACTGCTGGTGCTGTAAAGTCTGGTGCCTGTTTACCTACGAGTACGCCCATTGCATGTCTCCGTTAGTGGGTATATTTCGTTTTAGAGTATCCATAATAGAAAAGAGACTTGCATCTGCAAGCCTCTCATCCGGATCTTTTTTATTCGGCTTCAGCGTCACCAGAAGCGGCAGCCGCTTCTTTGATCAGTTCTGCCAGTTCGCCGGATTCTCCCATTTCGCAGATGATGTCACATCCACCTACCAATTCACCCTTAACCCACAACTGCGGGAAGGTTGGCCAGTTTGCGTACTTAGGCAGCTCTGCGCGAATTTCCGGATTTTCCAGAATATTTACAAACGCAAAACGCTCACCACAGCCCATCACCGCTTCAGACGCGCGGGAAGAGAAACCGCACTGCGGGAAACGTGGTGTACCTTTCATGTACAGCAGGATGTCGTTGCTTTCGATCTGCTCTTTAATGGTATCAATAACGCTCATTCATGCACCTTTCAGCTAACACTTTGAAGACAATGGACAGCTGCCTTCTCGTGCAGAAATATTATCACATATCCGACCATATCACTCTGTTAATGTATATTTAGATTTCTCAATCAGAACGATAGAATAAACTTATCAATAGCCAAAAATTGATTTTCATTATCTCTGACATACGAGAATCAACGGTTGAAAATAGGCTAGACACACAATAGAATCTGCTTTTTATTGGCAGCTCTTAGCTGCCTTTTTGCGTTGTATGGAGAGGATTATGGCATTTGAGCCAGTAATGAAAACCTACAACCGGCTTTCAGTTGCTTTTGAACGCGGTGAAGGCGCGTGGTTGTATGACACGGATGGAAACAAGTATCTGGACGCCCTGAGCGGCATCGCAGTTACCGGTCTGGGTCACGCACACCCAGCGGTTACCCACGCAATCAGCGAGCAAGCTGCCCGCCTGATGCACACTTCCAACCTCTATTCTATTCCCCTGCAGGAGCAGCTGGCTGAACGCCTGACGCGCATTGCAGGTATGGACAACGTATTCTTTGGCAACTCCGGTGCTGAAGCAAACGAAGCCGCCATCAAGATTGCACGCCGATACGGTCACGAGAAAGGCATTGATCTGCCAACCATTATCGTCATGGATAACTCGTTTCATGGCCGGACAATGGCAACACTCAGTGCAACCGGCAACCGTTCTGCTCAGGCTGGTTTCGAGCCACTGGTTGCAGGTTTTGTTCGTGCGCCTTACAACGATGTTGAAGCTGTCCGCACGATTGCAGCGAACAACCCGAACGTTGTCGCAATTCTGGTTGAACCCATTCAGGGCGAATCCGGTGTCGCTATCCCGGCAGACGATTACCTGAATCAGCTGCGTGATATCTGTGACGAACAGGACTGGCTGCTGATGCTGGACGAAGTCCAGACGGGTAACGGCCGTACGGGGACATACTTTGCGTTCCAGCAAAACAACATCGTACCCGACGTAGTCACTACCGCAAAAGGCTTGGGCAACGGCGTACCTATCGGTGCATGTCTGGCAAGCGGTAAGGCTGCAACTATCCTTGCACCTGGAAATCACGGTTCAACCTTCGGTGGTAACCCACTGGCTTGCGCAGCTGCGCTGGCAGTTGTTGATACAATCACTAATGAAGGACTGGCAGAGCGCGCTAAAGAACTGGGCGACCGCATCGTACAAGGCTTCCGCGAACAACTTGCTGGCGCAGACTACGTAAAAGAAGTACGTGGTGCAGGCCTGATGATCGCGATTGAACTGAGCGAAGCGGGTACAGAGCTGGCCGTTCTATCCAAGGTAAAGGGTGTTCTTCTGAACGTGACCGGCGGTGGCAAGATTGTTCGTATGCTGCCTCCACTGATCATGTCAGACACTGAAGCAGACCTTCTGGTTAATACCATTTCAAAACTGATCAAGATCTACTCTGCTGACGATCGTGCCAAGCCGCGTGTTTAACACGCGGTCTCGTCAGACGCAGCGAGAAACCCATAATGAAAATAAGACATTTTTTGACTCTGCGGGACCTGTCTCCTGCGGAGCTTGACTCTGTTATCAACAGAGCAATTGAACTGAAACGTATCCTTCGCGATGGCGAAGTGTATGAGCCACTGAAAAACCGTGTGATGTCGATGATTTTTGAAAAATCATCAACCCGTACCCGCGTCTCTTTTGAAGCAGGTATGGCACAGTTTGGTGGCCATGCAATGTTTTTATCCTCACGTGATACACAGCTGGGACGTGGCGAGCCAATCTCCGATAGCGCCCGCGTCATCTCCAGTATGGTCGATGTGGTGATGATTCGTACCCATGGACACGAGATCGTAGAGGAGTTTGCAGAAAACTCTTCTGTGCCCGTGATCAACGCACTGACTAACGAATATCACCCATGCCAGCTACTGGCTGACATGCAGACATATCGTGAGCACCGCGGCAGCATTCAGGGTAAGACTGTTACCTGGGTGGGCGATGGCAACAACATGTGCAACTCCTACATTAATGCAGCCCGCCAGTTCGACTTCCATCTGAACATTGCTTGCCCGGAAGGTTTCGAACCGATGACCGAGCTGCTGGAAGAGAACAAAGACCGCATCTCCATCTTCCGCACACTGGAAGAAGCGATGAAAGACAGCCATCTGGTTGTCACCGATGTCTGGGCATCCATGGGTCAGGAAGAAGAACAGAAAGAGCGCGAAGAAGCGTTTGCGGGTTATCAGGTCACCACTGAACTGATGGACCTGGCACACAAAGACGCCATTTTCATGCACTGCCTACCGGCTCATCGCGGCGAAGAAGTCAGCGCAGAGATGATGGATGATCCTCGCTCTGTTGTCTTCGACGAGGCAGAAAACAGACTGCATGCTCAAAAAGCACTGCTGGAGTTTTTGCTGGTCGGCACCCCGGAAAAAGCGTAATTCCGCACCGACAATCGGGCTGGAACGATTGAATCCAGCCCGATTCACCTCTATTCCCTACAGAGCAACTATACTTCGACATACATCTGTCACAGGGGAGCAAGTAATGATCGAACTTCGTCATCTGAAAACACTGTCTGCCCTCCGTGATGCGGGCAGTCTGGTTGAAGCCGCCGAGCGTGTTCACCTGACACAATCAGCGCTCTCTCATCAGATAAAGGACCTCGAAGACCGGTTGGATTGCTCGCTGTTCATCCGCAAAACAAAACCGATCTGCTTTACCAGTGCCGGGCAACGACTGCTCTCTCTGGCGGACGAGATGCTACCCATGATTCGCAGTGCTGAGCGGGATATCGCCCGATTAGCAGGCGGGGAAGCAGGACGTCTGAACCTCTGTATTGAGTGCCACAGCTGCTTTGACTGGCTGATGCCTACGATTGACCATTTCCGCCAGCACTGGCCTGAAGTCGAACTGGATCTATCCAGTGGCTTTAGTTTTCAGCCTTTACCCGCGCTAGCACGTGGTGATCTGGATCTGGTCATTACCGCTGACCCCGAACCGCGCAACGGCATTACCTACGTGCCATTGTTTACGTACGAATCAGTATTGGCAATCAGTAAACAGCACCGCTTAATGGCCCGAAAACATATCCACCCAACTGATCTGGAGCAGGAAGTTCTGATTACCTATCCGGTCGAACCGAGTCGCTTAGATATATTTAACCACTTTCTGGATCCAGCCGGCGTCGAGCCGAGCAGCATTCGCACGGCAGAACTTACGGTGATGATGTTACAACTGGTGGCCAGTGGCCGTGGTGTCGCCGCCCTGCCTAACTGGGCGCTGCATGAATACCTGCAAAGGGAATATATCGCCGCGCGCTCACTGGGCGAGAAAGGCGTCTGGTGCACCCTATACGCTGCGATTAGAGAAGACCAGAAAAATGCAGACTTTATGGTGGACTTCCTCAACACCGCCAAGGAAGTCTCTTTCCGCAATCTGACCGGCATCAAATCAGCCTGATCAGATTAACAAGGATGTTGTTTTGCGGGGATGGCTTGGCATCGGTGATCTGAGCGACCCGCTTTGCCTGCCAATATTCAATTCAGCAAAGCATTGTTTACCAAGTCACACCTACTTCGCTGCTAACCTTCCCAGTTTTCAATCACTTCTTTAGCGGCGCGGAATGCTTCCTGAGCAGCGGGCGCGCCACAATAAACAATAGAGTGCAGCAACACCTCCTGAATCTCTTCCGGCGTACAGCCATTACGCAACGCTCCACGCACATGTCCTTTCATCTCTGTCGGTGCTTTCAGCGCTGCAAGCATCGCGATAGTCACCAAACTACGCGTATTGCGTGGCAGAGTTTCACGCTGCCAGGTTGAACCCCAGGCATTTTCGTTAATCCAATCCTGCAAGGGTGCTGTAAATTCAGTGGTGTTATCGATGGCTTTTTGTACGAATTCCTCACCCATTACCTCGGTGCGTACTGCCAGTCCGTTCTCGCGATCTTCAATTGCCATGTCATAACCTCCTAAAAATTTGCATTTACCCTAACGTAAAATGACAAACAGGAAAATCGTCCTCTTGTTTCTTTAATGCATTGCCTTACACTGTCGCCCTTAACTTACGAAATTCTCAGGACTCAACATGCAAAACTGGACCCCGAACAGCTGGCGTAACCATCCAATCGTCCAGCAACCGGACTATCAGGATCAGGCTGCCCTCAAGCAGGTCGAACAGACACTGACAGAAATGCCTCCTCTGGTGTTTGCCGGTGAAATTCGCGCCCTGCAATCACAACTGGCAGAGGTCGCAAACGGTAACGCCTTTCTACTTCAGGGTGGCGACTGTGCGGAAAGTTTTGCAGAGTTTAATGCGAATAAGATTCGTGACACGTTTCAGGTCATGCTGCAAATGGCAGTGGTACTGACGTTTGCGGGTAGCTGCCCGGTGGTAAAAATTGGCCGCATGGCGGGCCAGTTTGCTAAACCCCGCTCCTCAGGTATGGAGACAAGCAACGGCATTGAACTGCCAAGCTACCGAGGCGATATTGTCAACGACATCAACTTCACCGCGGGCTCCCGAGCACCGGACCCTGAGCGCCTTCTACAGGCCTACCACCAGTCTGCTTCCACTCTGAACCTGCTGCGCGCATTCGCTCAGGGCGGCTTTGCCGATCTGAATCAGGTACACCAGTGGAACCTTGGTTTCGTTGAAAAGAGCCCACTGGGTGAAAAATACCAAAATCTGGCCGGTCAGATTGATCAGGCACTGGCATTTATGGAAGCATGCGGCCTGAATGCAGGTACCACCCCTCAGATCCATGAGACCAGCCTGTACACCTCTCACGAAGCCCTTCTGCTGGGTTATGAAGAGGCGCTGACACGTCAGGACAGCATCACCAATCAGTGGTACGACTGCTCTGCTCATATGCTGTGGATCGGCGACCGCACCCGCCAGACGGATCACGCTCACGTTGAGTTCCTGCGCGGTGTACAGAACCCGGTAGGTGTAAAAGTCGGCCCAAGTACCTCCAGAGAGGACCTGATCCGCCTGATCGATATCCTGAACCCGGATAACACACCTGGCCGTCTGACACTGATCGCTCGTATGGGTGCAGAGAACATCGAAACCATGCTGCCGCCTCTGGTCCGTGCTGTTAAAGAGGAAGGACGCAATGTGGTCTGGAGCTCAGATCCGATGCACGGCAACACTATTAAGGCCTCCTCCGGCTACAAAACCCGTAGCGTCGATTCCATCCTGAAAGAGATGAAAGGTTTCTTCCAGGTACATCGCGCAGAAGGCACCTATGCCGGTGGCGTACACTTTGAGATGACCGGACAGAACGTTACCGAGTGCATTGGCGGCGCGTACCAGATCACTGAAGAAGGCCTTGCGGATCGTTATCACACTCACTGCGACCCACGCTTGAACGGCGAGCAGGCACTGGAACTTGCGTTCCTGATTGCTGACACGCTGAAGGAAGCACGGGGTAAGTAATGGATCGGAACGCACGCGTCGGCGCCCTTCTGAGCTCGATTCAGTCTGAAATGCAATCGCAGCAGCTGTGGGCCGAAACATCGCCCTCAGCTGAAGCCCTGAGCAGCCAGCAGCCGTTTTGTGTGGATACACTGATGTTTACAGAGTGGGTACAGTGGTTAATGCTTCCGCGTCTGCAAACAATGATTGAACAGAATATATCCCTACCACAGAACAGCAATATGCATGCGATGGCAGAAGAAGCCTTTAAGCGGATTGAGGCGAAGACAGATCAGCTGCTTGAGCTGATCAAAGCGCTGGACGATGCATTAAACGTACGTCATTAAGATACTGAGCAGATGCTGCTACAGTGATGGATGAGAAAAGCGGACTTCACTTTATAAACAGGTGAAGGTCCGCTTTTTTATGAGCAGAAAAGCTTAGAGTAATCCTTTCAGCACAATATCGTTGTAACCCACGACACCCATCACCTGACCGTTGTCGATCACAGGTGCAGATGCTAAGCCAAAGTTATCAAACATCCGGGCACAGTAGCGTACATCCATACGCGCCTCGACAGATAACACTGGCTTCGCCATCACTTCATAGACATTCACCCGCTCCGGTGAACGATCCTTAGCGACCACTTCTTTTGCAATATCAGACAACAAAAGAATACCGTATTCATCGTCTTCATGACGTTTGTTGATTAGCAGAACAGAAACGGACTTCTGCTTGAACAGATCCAGTGCCTCTTTAATCGTCACCAGACCGTCAACCATCGCATAGTCCTGAGTCATTACATCCTTAACGCGTACGACCTCTTTTTTGCCGCTCATATCTCTTCCTCTACCACGTTGGTCAGTGTCTGGATCTGGTGGGCAACACCTACCGCATCCTCGACATCTAACTGAATCGCAATACCACGCCCTGGCGCTTCATCAAATCCAGCAACCTCAGCAATCGTTTCCAGAATTTTCCGACTGAGGTGCTCTTCGGTGATAAACAGCAGGACATCACGTTGAGTTTCCAATGACAAACCAAAAAACGTTTTGGTTTTTTTCACGCCTTCACCACGAGCATTGGTGATTACGGTTGCACCAGTGGCTCCAGCCTCTCGTGCAGCCTTCATGACCTGATCTGTTTTGGTATCTTCTACAAATACCACTAACAGTTTGAAATGCACGGCAATTCTCCGTTTTTACGTAACAAGGTACTGATCAGACTTCAGCAGTTTCACGTTCTTTTTTACTGCTACGTTTCGCCGACCATTCAGTAATTTGTGCATAGCCCATCACCGTGATCATCGGGAACAGACTTGCAAAAGCAATCAAACCAAACCCATCGATCAGTGCACTACGTCCCGGCACTGTTTCCGCCAGCCCCAACCCCAGGGCCGCAACAAGCGGTACGGTGACCGTCGAAGTGGTTACACCGCCCGAGTCATAGGCCAGTGGCACAATCATCTTCGGCGCCCATATCGTCTGGATAACCACCACGATATAGCCTGAAATAATGAACCAGTGAATCGGATAACCAGTGACAATTCGCCAGGTTCCCAGCGAGATCCCAACGGCAACACCCAGTGCTACCGCAATACGTAATCCCCAGACACCAATAGCGCCACCGGACACTTCGTTTGCTTTGATCGCAACAGCGATCAAAGACGGCTCAGCAATGGTTGTACTCGCACCAATCAAGAAGGCAAACAGGAAGACCCAATAGTAATCTTTCCAGTGCAATTGTCCCGGTACAGAGTCACTCCACTGACTAATGAAGTCAGGATTTGTCAGCTGCTCGGCCATCAGACGACCAATGGGAAACAGCGCCTTATCCAAACCAAGCAGGAACAAAGCCAGACCAAAAATCACATAGGCAAAACCGATTAATACACGTTTCAAATTCGGTATCGGGCGACGGATTACAAACAGCTGGAAGCCGAAAATAATCGCTGCAATCGGAATTACATCCTTGATGGTGGTGAGCGTAATATCGATCAGTTGCAGAATGAATTCCATCAGATCACCATCCCGTAAGCCATGACAAATATCATGGGAGTCAGCGATGCAAAGGCAATTAATCCAAAACCATCGATCATTGGATTACGTCCCTCAATAGACGATGCCAAACCCACCCCCAATGCCGTTACCAGAGGCACGGTAATCGTTGATGTGGTTACACCGCCGGAGTCGTAAGCAATACCAATAATCTCACGCGGTGCAAACATCGTCATAATCACCACCATGATATAACCGGCGATAATCATATACTGAATCGACCAGCCCTTGAGGATTCGCAACACACCCAGAACAATCGCCAGACCAACGGAAAATGCAACAGTGAAGCGCAAACCGTTCGCATAACTGCTGCGGGATTCGTCCGAATCGACAATCATCCCGCCCACCGATGCCACCGTGGCCGCTTCGTCAGCGACCGCTATGAGCGCCGGTTCAGCCACCGTTGTGCCGAACCCCAAGCAAAACGCGAAGAGCAGCAGCCAGAAGACACTGCCTTTACGCGCAAAGGCGTTGGCCATGGATTCACCGATGGGGAACAACCCCATCTCAAGTCCGTAGATGAAAAAAGTCAGGCCGGCGACCACACACAGCAAACCAACGATCAATCCGACGAGGTCGGGAACGCTTTGCTGTAAAACGAAAACCTGAAAGAAACCAATGACTAGAATGATCGGTGCCAAGTCTCGCAGACTACCAATCATCGAGCGTCCTAATGCTAGAAGAGAGCTGTTCAAGAGCCCTTTAACTCCCTATTAAATATAACCTTTTAAAACCTAAGGTTAGGTTATCTGGTTTACACTTTTGTTGCAAAAAATGTGCACAAAAAGATGCTAATTTTTAACGCGCCGCAAACCGTTACAATACGAGACCTCTGGACGGTTGCCTGTCCTGCCAAGGTAGCGCTGTCGCTTGCGCCGCACGACTGGTAAAATCGGCCGCGTTTAAGAAATCTTTACCGAGATCCGATCATGTCCGACATTCCATCCCTTGTTGAGTTTTTGCGCCAATCCGATACCCAGCTGCGTATCTTTGATATGGGGCGCCGGGTCAGCAAAATTTCAGCCGAAACCTTTAACAAAGTGGAACAGGCACAGGTCCCTTATCCAGCGCCCTTTATGCATCATGCATGGATCGCACTGTTGATGTGGAACCCGAAGCTTAAGGATCAGAATGTGGTCTGGTTCCTAAAACTGCCACTGGATGAACAGGGCTACCTGGTTCAGGCTGCACGTGATGACTTCATGAACCGTCTCTTCCAGAACATCAGCAACATGATGTCAGGCGATAGCGACAGTGCGAAGAAAGATGCGTTGCAGGACAATCCGTTTTCCTTCAAACCAGAACAGGAAAAGATGGCTATCTTCCACGCCCACGCAACCTTGGCGATTGGACAGCCCGCATCCCAGTATTACGAATACTCACAGCAATACTTTGCCGGACAGATGGGATTTGACCAGTGGCAGGCACTCGGCTATCAGGGCATTGCCGATCTGGTGATCCGTCATGAAAAAGGGCGTAACAGTGAAATCATGGCTTCTGCGATCGCGCAGCTGCCACCAGAGCCGTATGAAGTGCTCTGTACCTGTCTGGAAAATATCGAGCCCGATCACAAACTGTTTGCCGCTCTGAGCAAACGGATGCTCACCAGCCTGCAGGACGAGGCGACCACTGCGAATCACGTGGCAGCCCAGATTCGAGGCATCTCCAACGCCCACAACGAAGAAGCCAAGCGCGACTTGTTGCTGGCGGTTTTAGCAACAGCACATGCGCAGGAAGCCGAAGTACTAGCCGCAATCGCAACCCGCTGCAGCATCAGCCTGCGGTTTCCAGAACTGCTCAAGCCCTACCTTGAAGCGTTGGCCGCAGGTAAATCCGGTCAGGTTGGGTTCTCACGCATTCTGGCAGACCTGATGTTTATGCCCGACCTGCGCGCCTTGATCCTTCACGTATTCCGTAACCCGGATCGTAGTGAAAAGCTCT
>NZ_JBFGYC010000054.1:0-12893 GCF_041587635.1 Pontibacterium sp.
GGCAATGGTTATGACAGTGCTAACCATAAAGCAGGCCTTTACATCGTACCGCTTGAAAACCCGGAAGATGCAATCTTTATTGATACTGAGTCCGATGGGACTGCAGACAGCCCGAATGGTTTGTCGGCGGCTTTGGCAACGGATACCGACGGTGATAAAAGAGCGGATCGCATCTATGCCGGTGATTTGCAGGGGAATATGTGGGTGTTTGATCTGAGTGCAGATAATAGTGCCGCTTGGAAGAGAGAGTCGCCAAGACTATTATTCCGCGCTTGCACTAGCGATGATTGCAGCAGCCCACAGCCGATTACTATGCGCCCTGAAGTGGTTAAATATACCGGTGCTGGCGGGGGGCAACTGGTCTTGTTCGGTACTGGCAGCTATCGCACGGCGGACGATGTCGATAGCACTCAGGTACAGAGCTTTTATGGTGTGCATGATGACGGGCAGAATACAGTTTCCGAACGCTCCAAGCTGCAGGCGCAGGAGATCGTAAAAGAGTTCACTGTGCAAACCACCGGGGAACATCGGGTTACCTCTAAAAATAGTGTGGATTACAGCAGTTCGAGAGGTTGGTATATCGATTTCAATTCATCTCGTTTCATCGGTGAGCGTATGATCACGGATCCTGTTGTAAGGCGCGATACAGTGCGGTTCTTTACCTTCACTGTGGAAGGCGGCGTTTGCAGCCGTAATGGCGGCGATAGCTGGTTTATGGAGCTGGACTTCAACACTGGTGCCCGGGCGGATTCATCTACCTTTGATGTGAATGGCGATGGGCGGGTAGATGCGGATGATCTGGAAACGCTGGAAACTAGCGCAGGCACTGAGAAAGTCCCTGTGTCCGGGTTTAAAGCCGAAGGTTTGGTGAAAACCCCCGATTTTGCCTCCAATGGTGAGACTACTCGTCTGCGCGGTGATTCATCCGGTGGTGCGCTGGTTGAGCGTGCGCGTCAGGAAGGGCCGCCACTGGGGCGTCAGTCTTGGATTCAGGTTCGATAATTTAGATAATCAGAGAAGGCGAACAACGTGAAGCAGAAAGGTTTCAGTCTGATTGAGCTGATGATCACAGTGGCGATTATCGGCATTATTGCCGCGATTGCGTATCCGTCTTACACCGACTATGTACAGCAGGCCCGTCGAGCCGATGGGCAGGGCGCTATGTTGCAAGCGGCGCAGTGGATGGAGCGGCAGTTTACGGTGGATGGTACTTATTTAAAGAGTGGCGGGGGGAATCGTGTTGTGTCTGCTTACAATACAGACTTTTATAGCATCGTGGTTTCAGTCTCTACAGCAAGTACTTACACGATCCAAGGAACCCCAACAGGCGCTCAGGCCAGTGATGATTGCAAGATATTGTCTGTGACCAGCGTGGGTGTAAAATCTGCCAAAGAATCTGATGGTACTGCGATAGACGGTTGTTGGGACTGAATATCCTAATCAATGCGTGGTGTTTTCATATTATGATTTTTGTTGGCTCTGCTATATCAGGATGATGTTCAGGGCCAGTCTGCTGAGGAGTTGTATCGCTTATTGATCAGTTCAGATACTGGTAAAGGTCTATCAGGTCTGGAATTCACTTAACCTGCAACGGATTGTAGGGAGTACCTTATGTACAAGGATGTGTGTCGTCGCCCGGCAGGGCACTTTGTGGCTGAGGCAAGGGGTTTTACCCTGATTGAGCTGTTGGTCACCCTCTCTGTTCTTTCTATTCTGATGTTTGTTGCCGTTCCCAGTATGAGCGATGTAGTCGCGGACTCTCGTGTCGCTGAAACTCGTCATCGTGTGCGTGCTGCGCTGGCATTGGCACGTTCAGAAGCGATTCGACGGGGTATTACGGTGACGGTGTGTGCGTCAGTCGATAGCCAAAGTTGTGAGGGGAGGGCTAAGCAGGGTAAGTATCTCTGGTCGCAACTGCTGTTATTCAAAGACAGTAATGCAGACCGAATGTTCTTTACTACCGATCAGGATGAATTGATTCGTGTCGTCAATCTGGGCGGTGGAGGCCAGGTGTTATGGAACCGAGGGCAGTCCACGATCTATGCAAGTGATGGAAGTTTGTCGGGCAGTGTAAATGGCTCGTTTTATATCTTCGATGAAGCGGAGATGAGCAAAGGGGTGAGGATGTTACTGCAGTTGACCGGTCGGCTACGGCAAGCGGATTTCTCTAATCAAGACATTGCTTATGTAGACCAGTATCTGGGTCATTAAAGCGTAAATTGGCCCTTGAGAGGGTAGGTGTTGTGTCATACTCTCGGCATTCGGTCTAAGTTGTTGAGAATACTGGAGGATGCATGTCTGATTATCTGATCGTTGGTGGTGGTGTTATCGGGATGATGATGGCGCGTGAGCTGTCTACAGCCGGTGCCGATGTCACCCTGGTTGATCGTCGCGGCTGTGCGGAAGAATCCTCCTGGGCGGGGGGCGGTATTGTTTCTCCGCTGTACCCGTGGCGCTACAAAGATCCAATTACTGCACTGGCGACCTGGTCCCAAAGCAGTTATGTCTTGCTCGCACAGGAGCTGCTGGAAGAGACCGGTTACGATCCGGAGCTGCGTCAGAAAGGTATGTTTATGGTGTCGGTGGAAGATGCGGACGAAGCGCGTCGCTGGGCGGCGAAGCATCACCGGCCCCTGACAACTGTAGATGCAGATTTCCTCTACCAGAAAGAACCCCACCTGAAGGAAGGCTTCGGCGAAGCGTTGTGGATGCCGGAAGTGGCCAGTATCCGCAATCCGCGTTTGGGGCGCTCGTTGCGTCAGAGCCTGGTTGGGCGTGATAACGTGACGGTGCTTGAGCATCAGCCGCTGGAAAGCCTGATCATTGAAGGTGAGCAGGTGAAAGGTATCAAGACCAATAAAGGTGAGGTCCGTGCGGATAAGACAATTATCGCGGCGGGTTCATGGAGTGGTGAACTGGTGAAACCACTGGGGCTGAATGTGCCTGTTGAACCGGTGCGAGGTCAGATGATGATTTTCAAAGCGCCGCAAGGGCTAGTGAATCGTGTGGTGTTGATGGACGGACGTTATGTGATTCCGCGTAATGACGGTCGTGTGTTGATCGGCAGTACTATGGAACATACCGGCTTTGAAAAAGAGACCACCGAAGAGGCCCGCGCCTCACTCTATGAGACAGCGATCAATATAGTGCCTGAGCTGGCGGACCATCCGATTGAGCACCATTGGGCGGGCTTACGTCCGGGATCACCGGAAGGTGTACCGTTTATTGGCACGGTGCCGGGATACGAAAATCTGTATATGAATGCCGGGCATTTCCGTAATGGATTGGTGTTGGCGCCGGCATCGACCCGCTTGCTGGCCGATCAGTTACTGGGACGTACACCGATTATTGATCCGGCTGCGTATATGCTGAGTGGGCGAGTCACGTCTGTCTGATTCAATCGCCTGAGCGCAGATACAAAAAAGCCCGGTCATCACCGGGCTTTTTATCGTTTGTAACTGTTTATTGCTTGTGACAGTGGCTCTTACTTGTCTTGAGTCTCTTTGGCGTCTTCTTCGCCGTCGTCACCGAACAGGCCAAAGGAGAGACGGTTCAGCCAGGAACGTTTCTCTTCCGCTTCTTCGTCAGACAGTGTGTTGATAACGGGTGCAGGTGCCTCAGGTGCGCCACGGAACAGATCGAAAGTGGCGGCATCCAGCAGGGTCTTTTCAGACTCTTTAACCGGACGGTATACATAGTTCGGATAGTTCGCATTCAGCACGGCCATTGCATCGTCGGCGAGTTCAACCTGTCCCAGCAGGGTGTAAGCTTCAACCATCACGGCCAGTGCCGCCGGAATCGCCGGGGTCTTCTGCAGGTTCTCTATCACGTAACGACCACGGTTAGCGGCTGCCAGGTACGCGCCACGCTGGATGTAGTAGTGTGCTACGTGAACCTCGTAGGTTGCCAGACGGTTTTTCAGGTGGACCATACGCTTGCGCGCGTCTGGTGCGTATTCGCTGTCCGGATACAGGCGTACCAGAGAGCGGAAACTCTCGAAACCATCCAGTGCTGCACCCGGATCACGTTTAGTCTCATCCAGTGGCAGGTACTTGATAAAGAAGGTGCGATCCTGCTCAAACGCGGTCAGACCTTTCAGGTAATACGCGTAATCGATATTGTCATGGTTCGGATGCAGACGGATAAAGCGGTCGGCTGAGGCGCGGGCGGCTTCCGGTTCGAAGTTCTTGAAGTAGGCATATGTCAGCTCAAGCTGTGCCTGTTCAGAATAACGACCGAAGGGGTAGCGGGCTTCCAGCAGCTGCAGCTTTTCAATCGCCAGAACATAGTTGTCCAGCTCCAGTGCTTCCAGTGCATCTTCGTAGATCTCTTGCTCAGGTAGATCCGGAATCTCTAGTTCATCATTGGAGGAGCAGGCAGAAACCAGAACACAGAGGGCTGCGACTGCGATAATCTTGGTGATACGCATCCTGTTGAATCTCGATGTAGTCCTAAGCCGTAACCAGTTATACTGGGCGGATATGATTGAAAAACGCAGCGGACGTGGCTTGGTCCATCAGGCCGCTTGCGGTTGAATAACAGCCTATTTAAACACAACCCCTATCTAAGCCAAAGTCTCTAAGGCATTTAAAGGCAATTTCCCGGCAGATAGGCGGCATAGCAGATTAAGGTTTCAATGTCAGAACAGATAAGCTTGCACGCACAGGTCTCCGATGACTTGGTAGGGAAACGGTTAGATCAGGCCGTTGCGCAATTGTTCCCGGATTATTCCCGTTCCCGTCTTCAGGAATGGATTAAAGACGGCTCGATCACCGTAGACGGTCAGGCAAAACGTCCACGGGATAAGTTGATGGGTGGCGAATCGGTACAGCTTGATGCGCAGCTCGAGGTGATCGAAGCCCATCAGCCACAGGATATTCCATTGAATATTGTCTATGAAGATGACGATATTATGGTGATCAATAAACCGGCTGGGCTGGTGGTACATCCGGCTCCGGGCCATCCTGATGGCACCTTGCTGAATGCCTTGCTGCATCATTTCCCTGATATCAATCAGGTGCCGCGTGCAGGGATTGTGCACCGCCTTGATATGGATACCACCGGTTTGATGGTGATTGCGAAAACGATTCAGGCGCAAACCGAGCTGGTGGTTCAGTTGCAGGAACGCACCATGGGCCGTGAATATGAAGCGGTGGTGAACCGTGTCATGACGGGGGGGGGGACGGTGGACGAGCCCATGGCCCGTCACTCCAAGCACCGCCAGAAAATGGCGGTTGTGGGATTGGGTAAAGAAGCCACAACCCATTACCGGATACTGGAGAAGTTTAGTGCCCATACGCATATCCGCCTGAAACTGGAAACGGGTCGTACCCACCAGATTCGTGTGCATATGTCTTACATTAACTATCCGCTGATCGGCGATCCGCTATACGGCGGTCGTTTCCGTCTGCCGAAAGGCACCACTGAAGAGCTGCAACAGTTACTGCGTGGTTTTAAACGTCAGGCGCTGCATGCGAAGAAGTTGGAACTCTGGCATCCGAAAACCGGTGAGCTGATGTCTTGGGAAGTGGATCTGCCTGATGATATCCAGCATCTGCTGGAAGCACTGAAGCAGGACGCGGTTGCTCAGGATAACGATTTCTAAGATCGCGGAATAAGAAGAGAGTATTCAACATGCAACGGATCATCGCTGACTGGGCTGCCCCGACGAATGTTCATGCATTGACGACAACCCGCTTAGGTGGTGTCAGTATCATGCCTTATGCGGGCTTGAATCTGGGTGATCATGTCGACGATGATCCGGCTGCTGTTGCGGCCAATCGAAGTCAGCTGATACGTGAACTGGGTCTGAAGCACGCTCCACAATGGTTGCAGCAGGTGCACGGTATTCAGGTGGTGGAAGCTTGTGCCGACGGCAGTGTGCCTGAAGCCGATGCCTGCTGGAGTGATCAACCGGGACAGGCGTGTATTGTGATGACTGCCGATTGTTTGCCGGTCTTCTTTGCGGATCAAAAGGGGCGGAAGGTTGCTGTTGCACACGCAGGCTGGCGCGGGCTGGCGGACGGTGTATTGGAAGCGACCCTGAACTGCTTTGATGATCCAGCACAGGTGATCTGCTGGCTGGGTCCGGCGATCGGTCCGCAGGCGTTTGAGGTGGGTGGTGAAGTCCGTACACAATTCTGTGATCTGCTGCCGGCTTCCGAACAGGCCTTTCAGCCGGTAGCGGGTAAAGAGGCTGAAGATAAGTGGCTGGCAGATATCTATCAGTTGGCACGTTTACGGTTGAGCGCTGCGGGTGTGGCGGCTATCAGCGGTGGAGAACACTGCACTTTTACCGATTCTGATCTGTTTTATTCCTACCGCCGTGATGGCGTGACCGGTCGTATGGCCAGCGTCATCTGGCTCGATTGATCTTATAGTCATGTTGTAGGGCAGGCTTTTAGCCTGCCGGCAGCCTGAAGGCTGCCCTACAAGCGCGTTGTCGTAAGTCTGAACCCTTTGTAGGGTCGGCTTCAGCCGACCGGCAGACTCATCACCTACGGTGACGCTGAGCCTGCCCTATACAGGTAGTTATCATCACAGCGATACAGCCCTGTCATTCGCCTTTTTATCATCCTGAGAACGTTTCCCTCTATATTCGAGTATTGCCACACGGGATTTTTGCGTCATAATGTACTGTATATAAATACAGTATTGTTGTGTTTTCCTATGGCTACAGAAACCGGTTCACTGCATAAATTGCTTCACAAAGGCGAGGTTTGGCGCGGGAGACAGGCCGCCGAGCAGTCGCGTCACCGATGTTTGAGCAGTGGCTTTCCACAGTTGGATGCCCTGTTACCCGGCCAGGGCTGGCAGGCATCACAGCTGGTGGAGCTGCTCTACAGTGATGAGGGCAGTGGTGAACTGGGTGTGCTGTTGCCGCTGCTGGCAGAGCTGTCCCAGCAGGAGCGTTGGGTGTTGTGGGTAGACCCGCCGCATATTCCTTACGCGCCGGCTTTGCTGGATGCAGGGGTGAATCTGGATCGGGTGCAGGTCGTGCGGAGCAATAGTCGTCGTGATCGACTCTGGTGTCTGGAGCAAAGCTTAAAAAGTGGGTGTTGCAGTGCGGTTCTGGGGTGGTTGCCCGCCGGGCAAGAGAAAGCGATCCGGCGTTTACAGGTGGCGGCGGTTGAGGGGGATTGTCGGGGGTTCCTGTTTCGCCATAGCCGTTGTCAGTCACAGCACTCTGCTGCGCCTTGTCGTTTGTTGCTGGAACCTCATCCTGAAGGTGTCACGGTGAGTGCCCTGAAACGGCGTGGCGGCTGGCCATTACCGCCACGTCTGATTCCGGTCTCTCCCGTGGTTTCTCAAACCGCTGAACCTGATGCCGGGCCAGCGCGCCTGACGCTGGTTGGCACATCCACTTAAAAGCCGATGAACCGTTTAGCCACCGAACGGGAGTCCCTCTGGCTCTACCTGCATTTTCCACAGCTGGCGTTAGAAGCTCAGCAGCTGGAAGCAGGGATTGCCGGGTTGCTGGACACACGGGGACAGAAGCTGGAATTGTGCAGTTACGATGCGGTGCAGGCCGGACTGGAACCGGGCATGGCCATCGCCACTGCGTTTAGTATCTGCCCGGAGGTAGAGCTCTTTCATCCCAACCCGGAACGAGTCCAGCAGCAGTTGGAAGCGCTGGCGTTATGGGCGGGCAGCTTCAGTGCGCAGGTGGTGTTGTATCCGCCGGAAGGTTTGTTGCTGGAAGTGGCATCGATGCTGGATTATTTCGGTGGCCTCAACAATCTCTGGCAACAGATGGAGCAGCGGCTCAAGCGTTTGGGGTTTCAGACCCGTTATGCCACCGGGCATACTCCGTTGGCCGCACGCTTACTGGCCCGGGCGGGGCGTTCATTGGTTATTGAAGGACAGGCATCTCACCGGCAAGTATTGCAGATGCTGCCTCTGAGCCAATTGGAACTGCCGGCCAAACAACAGGATCAGCTTCGGGGAATGGGGTTGTTACGCCTGGAGCAGTTACACGCCTTGCCCCGCGATGCCATTAGCAGTCGCTTTGGTGTGAAATTACTCGATTATCTGGATCGCCTTGAGGGGCGTCGTCCCGATCCTCAAGTGCTATTTGAACCGCCACCGGTCTTCCAGCAGTTTCATGAATTCTCCCGCGAAATCGAACACAGTCTGGCGCTGTTATTTCCTCTGCGGCGTATTCTGGAAGCGTTAGCCGGTTATCTGCAACGTCGCGAACTGCTGGCACAGCAATTGATTCTGACGCTGGTTGAGCGCGATGGTGGCCATCAACAGCACGACATTGGCCATGCCAGTGGTGCAGCGGATGATGAGACCTGGTTAGAGCTGTGCAAGTTACGACTGGAGCAGGTGAAACTGCAGCAACCGATCTTGGCGTTACAGGTGGAGGTGGAACGGTTTAAAACCAGTCAGCAGCAGAGTTATGACCTGTTTGACACCCAGCGCCATGCCGAAGATCCAATGGATCTGCTCAGCCGTTTGCAGGTGCGGCTCGGAGAGGCGGCGGTGCAGCCGATGACGCTCTGTGCTGATCATCGCCCTGAACAGAGCTGGCAGCTCAAACAACACCCGCAGAAGGCAGTGGATAACGCTACGATGCCCCTACCTAAAGGCCGCCCCGGCTGGTTGCTGAAAAGTCCGCAGCGGATATCCCAGCACCAATTACCTCCGCATATTGAACTCAAAACTGGACCAGAGCGCATTAGCAGTGGCTGGTGGGATGATCAACGCGTACGCCGCGATTACTACATCGCCCGCTGGGCCGATGGGCGCCACGGTTGGTTATTTCGTGATGAGCAGGGTGGCTGGTATCTGCATGGCTGGTTTGGTTGAGAGGTGGGGCGATGCAATACGCTGAACTGCACTGTATCAGTAATTTCAGTTTCCTACGGGGCGCATCCCACCCGGATGAGCTGGTGAAGCGTGCCCATGAACTGGGCTATCAGGCGCTGGCGGTCACTGATGAATGTTCCGTGGCTGGCGTGATACGAGCGTGGGAGGCCAGCCGAGACCTGCCGCTGAAACTGATCGTGGGGGCTGAGTTCTATCTGGACGACCATTGTCTGGTGCTGCTAGCTCCGGATCGTCAGGCATATGCCGCACTATGTGCCTTGATCACCACCTGCCGACGCCGATGCGAAAAGGGTCAATATGAACTGCGCTGGGATGATCTGTCGGAAGGCGTGGGTGGCTGTCTGCTGCTGTTTCGCCCGGCTGATCGCCCCGCATCGGATACCGATGACGCCTTGGCGTGCGGGAAGCGGCTGAAAGCATGGTTTCCCCAGCGTTGCTGGTGGTTGTTAGAACGGCTGCTAGAGAATGGCGACGATGGCCGCTTCCAGCAACAGATACGGCAATCCCGGATGCTGGGGATTCCGCCGGTCTGTGGCAATGATGTGCATATGCACCACCCTGACCGGCAACGCTTGCAGGATGTACTCACGGCCATTCGCTTACGCACCAGTGTGCAGCGGGCTGGTTTTGCGCTGGCCGCGAATGCGGAGCGTCATCTGCGTTCCTTTCGTAAATTGCAGCACTTGTATCCTGATGAGTTACTGCAAGAAACCGCCGCGATAGCGGAGCGCTGTCACTTTGACCTGTCCGAACTGCGCTACGAATATCCCGCCGAGCTGGTACCGGAGGGCTCCAGCGCGAAACAACATTTGCTGGATCTGGTGATGGCCGGACAAAAGATACGTTATCCAGATGGCACACCCGAACAGGTACAGCGGCAGATTGATTACGAGTTGAAAGTGATTGGGGAGATGCAGTACGAACACTACTTCCTCACCATTCACGATATCGTCCGTTTTGCCCGTGCGCAGCAAATTCTGTGTCAGGGTCGCGGATCAGCAGCCAACTCGGTGGTCTGTTACTGCTTACATATCACCGAAGTGGACCCGTTGCAGGTCAACCTGCTGTTCGAACGTTTTATCTCCAAAGAGCGCAACGAACCACCCGATATCGATGTGGATTTTGAGCACGAACGGCGCGAGGAGGTGATTCAGTATATCTACCGCCAATACGGTCGGGAGCGGGCAGGGCTGGCCGCGACGGTGATCAGCTATCGGGCGAAAAGTGCGGTGCGGGATGTGGGCAAAGCGTTGGGGATGGATGAAAGTTATCTGACATGGCTGCTCAGCCGCCTTGATCGCCGTGACCATGAAAACCCCTGGTTAGCGCAGCTGGCTACCATGGGCGGCGATGAGCCGGCCCCTATCTATCAGCAGTTTGTCGCGCTAGTGGCGGAGATACTCGATTTTCCGCGTCATCTGTCACAACACGTGGGTGGTTTCGTGATCTCTGCCGGGCCTCTGTCGGAGCTGGTGCCGGTGGAGAATGCCGCGATGAAAGACCGCACGGTGATTCAGTGGAATAAGGATGATCTGGAAGCCCTTGGCCTGCTGAAGGTGGATGTGTTGTCACTGGGGATGCTCACAGCTATCCGCAAAACGCTGGACCTGCTCAGCGAACAGACCGGTAAGCCGGTGCGGCTGCAGGATATCCCGCGTGAAGATCCGGCGGTGTATGCCATGCTCAGTCAGGCAGATAGCATTGGCGTATTTCAGGTCGAATCCCGCGCCCAGATGAGTATGCTGCCGCGCCTGAAACCACAGAGATATTATGACTTGGTGATCGAAGTGGCGATTGTGCGTCCCGGTCCGATTCAGGGCGATATGGTGCATCCTTACCTGCGCCGCCGGGATGGTATTGAAGCGGTGGACTATCCCAGTGAGGCGGTGAAAGAGGTATTGGAGCGCACCTTAGGGGTGCCGATCTTTCAGGAGCAGGTGATTAAACTGGCGATGGTCGCCGCAGGGTTTACCGGTGGTGAAGCGGACCAGTTGCGTCGTGCGATGGCTGCATGGCGGCGCACGGGGTATATCCGCCAATACCAGCAGAAGCTGGTGGATGGGATGCTGGAACGGGGTTATGAGCTGGACTTCGCGCAGCGTATCTGCCGCCAGATTGAAGGCT
The DNA here is from genome assembly GCF_041587635.1 of Pontibacterium sp. Lineage (NCBI taxonomy): Bacteria > Pseudomonadati > Pseudomonadota > Gammaproteobacteria > Oceanospirillales > Oceanospirillaceae > Pontibacterium > Pontibacterium sp. The sequence goes on from NZ_JBFGYC010000054.1 coordinate 10,960, forward strand.
TTGGGGAGTACGGTTTTCCTGAATCCCATGCGGCGAGTTTTGCCCTGTTGGTGTATATATCCGCCTGGCTCAAATGCCATCATCCGGCAGCATTCTGTTGTTCGCTGCTGAACAGCCAGCCGATGGGGTTCTATACCCCCGCACAGTTAATACAGGATGCACAGCGACATGGGGTGACGGTGTTGCCGGTCGACCTGAATGCCAGTGGTTGGGATCATTCCCTTGAACGGAGATCTCCCGTCGACACGCTCCCTGAAGATCAGTATCACTCTCTGCGGCTGGGACTCAGGTTAATCAAAGGCCTCTCCAAGCGTGGTGCGGAAGCGCTGATCGAAGCCCGACCTGCAACAGGCTATCAATCTGTTTCCCAGGCCCGGCAGCGTTGCCGCTTATCCCGTTCAGATTGGGACGCACTGGCTGCAGCCGGTGCCATGAACAGCATCTCGGAACACCGTTATCAGGCGCGTTGGGAGTTGCTGGCCGATACCCCGTGGCTGGAACTTGATCCTGATCCGGTTTCTGAGATTCATGATGACCCGGTTAGGTTAGCGGCCCCCGATGAACAATCGGATCTGGAAGAAGATTTTCGTAATACGGGGGTCAGTCTGGGGCGTCATCCACTGGCCCTGATGCGTGAACAGGGTGTGTTACCCCGCTGTCTGAGGGCTGAGCAGTTAACCGAGTGTCGTCATGGACAGTTGGTGCATGTGGCCGGTCTGGTGACCAATCGACAACGGCCGGGGACCGCCAGCGGGGTGACCTTTGTCACGCTGGAAGATGAAAGCGGGCAGGTCAATCTGGTGGTCTGGCAGGCAACGGCGAAGGCTCAGCGACGTGCGCTGCTGGCGGCCAATATCTTACAGGTCTCCGGGGTGCTGGAGCGGGAAGGGGAGGTGATTCATGTGATCGCCGGGCGGTTGCAGGATATTAGTTTCCAGTGGGATGCGCTAAAAGTGAAGTCGCGGGATTTCCGCTGATCGTACACTTTCAGTGTGTTTCTCTCATTTTGCAGTAGCGAAAAACAGAGGCCACCGTTACTCTGGTAGATGCATGCCATCTCTCTAAGGAAACCACCGTGAATCCCAAGCAGCGCCCTGACCTGATTGTTGATCTGCTCTCCATTGCTCCGAACATTCAGTTGGACCTTAAATACCTGACCGGCGATAACTTTGTCGGTGACCGTATTGAGGGGTATGACGCAGAATTGTGCCTGATCAGCCGTCCGGCTGCGAGTGCGTTACAACGGGTACAGCTGGCATTAGCCGAGTTTGGCTTGGGATTAAAGGTGTTTGATGCTTACCGGCCGCAACGCTCAGTAGACCATTTCCTGCGTTGGTCAGAGGATCACCAGGATATCCGTCATAAAGCAGATTATTATCCCGAGCTTGCTAAACCGGAGCTGTTCTCTAAAGGCTATCTGGTGCAGCACTCTAGTCACTCCCGTGGCAGTACGGTGGATCTGACCGTGATTGATCTGGAAACCGGTGAGGAGCTGGAGATGGGCACCCGCTTTGATTTCTTTGGAGAGGAAAGCTGGATCGACTGCCAGAGCATCAGCGCCCAAGCCCGAGGCAACCGGATGCTGCTCCAGCATGTGATGGTGCAGCATGGTTTTGTACCGTTTCATCATGAATGGTGGCACTTCACCTTGCAGGATGAGCCGTATCCTAATATCTGCTTTGATTTCCCTATTGCTTAGCAGTGACAGCTGATTTTCCATATATTAGTAAACCTTGATATTAATCATGTGCCGTAGTGTAAGAGTGTCGGATAATCATTCGCATTCTCTTATACGGTGGTTGGCCCATGACATTAACTGACGTCGCAAAAAAACAAACCTGTCGTATTCTGGCGATCAAAGGCCCCGATAATCTGCGCCAACGATTAACCGCTTTGGGGGTATTACGAGGCCAGCGGGTGCGACTCAGTGCCAA
>NZ_JBFGYC010000055.1:0-12831 GCF_041587635.1 Pontibacterium sp.
CAGCCTAATCGCTGTTCTGCCTTTCAGTGTACCCATAAGATCTGACACACTCAGGCTCGGCGGCGTGCGCACCACCAAATGCACATGATCTATCTGCACATTCAGTTCAACCACCTTGCACTTCTTCATGTGACAGAAAATATAGATACTTCGGTAAACCTCTTTGCCCACACTTCCCTTGAGTATTTTGTATCTATACTTCGGCGTCCAGACGATGTGATACTGACATCGATAGAATACGTGTGATGCGGATTCGTATCGGCTCATGCTAACTACTCCTTTCATTTGCTGGTAACAAACGAAACAGTATTTAGCATGAGCACTCTTCAGGCAGAGCCTCGAGCGAATGATCACCACCTCCATAGGAGGTGGTTTATGGCTGAAAACGAAAAAAGCCGCCCTTTAGGGGCGGCTTTTTTTATTTAAGAATCTAATTCTGAAACTATTTACACCTTATGGTAAATCTCAGCACCTGATTCTTTAAATTCTGCTGATTTCGCCTGCATCCCTTCATCCGCTTTTGCGTTGATGGCTGCTACCTGCTCGGCATCCAGATCACGTACTTCCTGCGAGATCTTCATGGAACAGAACTTAGGTCCGCACATGGAGCAGAAGTGTGCCACTTTTGCAGAATCTTTTGGCAATGTTTCATCGTGATACGCACGTGCAGTGTCCGGGTCCAGACCGATGTTGAACTGATCTTCCCAACGGAATTCAAAGCGCGCTTTAGACATCGCGTTATCACGAATCTGTGCACCCGGATGACCTTTTGCCAGATCCGCTGCGTGCGCTGCGATCTTGTAGGTGATGATGCCTTCTTTTACATCCGCTTTGTTCGGCAGACCCAGATGTTCTTTCGGTGTCACGTAACACAACATGGCACAACCGTACCAGCCGATCATGGCCGCACCGATACCGGATGTGATGTGGTCGTAACCTGGTGCGATGTCAGTGGTCAATGGGCCAAGCGTGTAGAACGGTGCTTCATGGCATTCGGTCAGCTGCTTGTCCATGTTCTCTTTGATCATGTGCATTGGCACATGCCCCGGACCTTCGATCATCACCTGTACGTCGTATTCCCATGCGATCTTGGTCAGCTCGCCCAGTGTTTCCAGCTCGGCAAACTGCGCTTCATCGTTGGCATCGTAAACAGAGCCCGGACGTAAGCCGTCACCCAGAGAGAAAGACACATCATAAGCTGCACAGATCTCACAGATCTCACGGAAGTGGGTGTAGAGGAAGTTCTCTTCGTGGTGTGCAAGACACCATTTCGCCATGATGGAACCACCGCGGGATACGATACCTGTCATGCGTTTCGCGGTCATTGGCACGTAGCGCAACAGAACACCGGCGTGAATGGTGAAGTAATCAACCCCTTGCTCTGCCTGCTCGATCAGCGTATCGCGGAACACGTCCCAGTTCAGATTCTCCGCCACACCTTTTACTTTCTCCAACGCCTGATAAATCGGTACGGTACCGATAGGTACGGAGGAGTTACGCATGATCCATTCACGGGTTTCATGAATGTTATCACCGGTGGACAGATCCATAATGGTGTCCGCGCCCCAGCGTGTACCCCAGGTCATTTTCTCCACTTCTTCTTCAATGGAGGACGTGACGGCAGAGTTACCGATGTTGCCATTGATCTTCACCAGGAAGTTACGGCCGATGATCATTGGCTCAACTTCAGGGTGGTTGATATTGGCTGGGATAATTGCGCGGCCTTCAGCCACTTCTTTACGTACAAATTCCGGCGTAATCTCTTCTGGCAGTTTTGCACCAAAGCTATGGCCCGGATGCTGTTCTGCAACCACGTTCCCTTCCGCCTTGGACTTTGCCAGTTTCATATTTTCACGGATGGCGATGTATTCCATCTCAGGCGTCACAATGCCCTGACGTGCATAGTGCAGCTGGGTGACATTTTTGCCTGACTGAGCGCGCCGAGGCTTGCGCTGAAGATCAAAACGCAACGTATCCAGACGCAGATCCGCTTCACGTCCACGACCGTACTCAGAGGTCAACGCATCCAGTTGTTCGGTGTCTTCACGCTCCAGAATCCAGTTTTCACGCAATGGCGCCAAACCTTTACGGATATCGATATCTACAGCTGGATCAGTATAAGGACCGGACGTATCGTACACATACAATGGGTCGTTCTTTTCACCGCCAAAATCAGTGGGCGTATCGTCCAGGGAGATCTCACGCATCGGCACCTGAATATCAGGACGGCTGCCTTCAACATATACTTTGCGGGATTTCGGGAACGGCTGTACGGAGTCCCGGTCTACCTGAGCACTTTCGCTGAGGTTTTTCATATTCTCTGCCATATGTCGCCTGCTTACTTTCTCGTTATGTTACCCAGTTTGCCAATCACTTTGACCACAACGCGTGGAAGTGATGCACCGGACCATGTCCGCTGCCCACCGCTAGCGTATCCGCCGCCGCAATAGCATTAGAGATATAGTTTTTGGCCTGCTCTACCGCCTGATATGGCAGCTCACCCTTTGCCAACATTGCGGCAATGGCAGACCCTAATGTACATCCCGTACCGTGGGTATTTTGTGTGTTGATACGTTTAGTGTTCAGTGTGATGCACTGTTCACCGTCAAAATAAATATCGGGACTCTGATCTTCATCTTCCAGATGACCACCCTTGAGTAACACCGCTTTTGGCCCAAGCGCCTTCAGATCACGCGCCATCCGTTCCATTTCAACCAGATTCTTCGGTTCGTCGCATCCCAGAATGACAGCCGCTTCCGGTAAATTCGGTGTAATGATTGATGCCAGAGGGATAAGCTGATGAACCAAAGCATCAACCGCCTCTGCTTTCAGCAGCGCATCGCCACTTTTGGACAACATGACCGGATCGACCACCAGCTTGGTCTGCGGATACTGACGTAAGAAGTTAGCAACAGCGATAACCACATCAGCATCACCAAGCATGCCGGTTTTAACCACATCAACCCGAAGATCATCAAAAACCGTTGCCAGTTGATCGATAATAAAAGGAACGGGAACCCGATGGATGGCACGTACTTCGCGAGTATTCTGCGCGGTCAGCGCAGTAATCACCGAAGCACCGTATACGCCGAGTGCGGAAAACGCTTTCAGATCGGCCTGTATGCCTGCACCGCCGCCAGAATCAGAACCGGCAATCGTCAGGGCAATAGGTATTTGGGCTGGATTTGGCATCAACATCCCCCTCTATGCTGTGAACCGAAGGTGATGATAAGGCCTGTCATAAGAATTTTTGTCGTCATTTCCAATCTCGATTTCCTACGCCGGTTTTAACCGGTTCAGGTTCAGCGGGTTTACTCTCAGCCCCTGCACTGCGCACGGGCACCCCGACCAAGACAATAGTCTCCTAGTGTATGTGCGTCCCACCGAGCTTGTCTATCCATGTGAGTAGATTTCATGTCTTGCAGCGAAAAACATAGATGAAATTAGGCGTTTTCCCATACCTATAGTCCGAATGTGGCAGCCAACCGTTTGGTATATCACTCATCAGCGCCGACAGATCAAAACCGTCTTGTGCTTATATAGACAATAGCGGCCTGCCGTTCCGGACTAACCGCAATAGAAGTGCAATCACTCCTTTAAATAACCAAACGATGTTACCCACCCTATTTTTATATCGAAAAGTTCACTTCTTAGTGAAAAATTAAGAATTTTTCCTATATCAACCGAGGTACCTCCAAAGCATAATAAATCTCGTGGATCTCCTGTTCATGGAACGAATATATTGGATGGCATACACAAGCAGAACGGATTAGCAGGATGCTGATGGCTGGAAGCCCAAGGATTAGCTGCATGGATTATGGACGCCAATGAAGGGCGCTTCGATGGATCGAAGCGCCCTTTTTCATGTCTGAACGAAACAAATCCCCCGCATCACACCACATCTTCTTTGTCATTCGCGAGATACTACTTAAGTATAACTTCTGAAAAATTAGGAATTTTTCCTATATATCAGCTCACGCCTTATCCGGATAATGCGTCTTGTGGATCTCCTGTTCATGGAACGAATAGCAAGGAAGGCCAAGACAAGCGGAAGGGAAGGCAGGAAGCCGCGGCAGGAAGCCAATACCATATTAGCAACGGTCACCGTGACTATGTGGTACACCGCACGGAAAATGGAAGCCAACGAGGGGGCGTCTCAAAGGAACTGAGCGCCCCTTTCTTTTTGGCAGATAGATACCTGCCACCCTCAAATAACACCCATCATATCTATTCAGATCAGATCGTTTGCGCCCAGCGAAAACATCACTATCGCCAATAGCATCAATGCAGAAGCAGAGAACCGTTGCACAAAAACGCGCTTTGCCGGCATTTTTTCAGCGTAACGGAACCCCACCCAAGTTAAGAACACTCCTAGAAAAATCGACAGCAATCCGCGACTCGACTGCACGATCCCCCCAAACACCACGCCAATTTCCGCAAAGCAGGCAAACAGGCACATCATTGCCAGCAACCAGGTCAGTGCTGAGGGTGTGCTTTGCAACAATAGATGTTTCTCTTTAATACGGGGATATAACAGTAGACTGGCGACAGCGCAGATCAGGTAACAGAGACACACCCCAACCGCCGCCGCATGGATCAACGGCAACTGCTCAAAGCTTCTCATCGTGTAAAGTACTGACAGATCGGACAAAGAATATCCCACACAGGCCATCACGACCCAAAACAATGCGCGTCCGTGGATGCGTCCACCACTGGCACTCAGCCAGACAGCTCCCAAGGCACACAGCGCCACCGCCAGCCACTGGATAAGCTCATAACTGTCACCAAACCAGAGCAGGCCAATCAGCGCCAGCACCAACACCTTGAGTCCCAGCAAGGGGCTCACGCGTGAGGCTTCAGACGCTCTGATCGCCTGAAACAGGGAGATCTGCCCTACCCCATAAAACAGGGCGGTAAACAATAAAGGCGTGGCATAGTTGCCAACGTTCAACAGTTCTGGATGCCATAGAAACGGCAGTATCAGCAAAGAGATCCCCCCCAGCACCAGATGCATCAGCACCAACAAGGTCAGTGGCGTCGCCTTGTGCTGACAAATAAACTGGGCGGAACAGACATAGGATACGGACTGCATCAGTGCAGCCGCAAAACCAAAGAGAACGCCGGAAATCATGACAGGTCCAGAGAAACAAAGAAGCCGCATTGTGCCAGCTTCCGCGGAGAAGGGACAACTGACGTTTGCCTGAGCAGCAGGTGCTTTCAGACGCTGGCAATATCCTGCTGCCACAGTCGTTTAGCCAGTTCAGCCGGACTCTCGCAACAGTTGTTCGCGATCCAGGCGGCTAAGTGACTAGCCACATCCGGCGTAACACGAGGCTCAGGCTGATCCAACGCCAACCAGCTGAGTAGCAGTGACTCATCGTAATCTTTAGCGATCGTTGCCAATCCCAATTTTGCCAGCACATGCGCATTGGAAAGCTGCTCAACCTGCCCTTTGATCGGCATGGAAAACACTTTTTTACCACACTGTAACGCTTCGCTGATCAGACCAAATCCACAATGGGTGACCACACCGGAACAGCTGGAAAGGTCTTGCTGAAAACCTTCACGAGAAAATGGCATGAAATAGAGATTGCCGCGCTGATACGGCTCATCAATGCCACAGTAGATATAAAAGCGATGGTCTTCGAATACAGAGAAACGCACTTCCAGTTCCGGAACCGGGTTCAGCGGCAGATAAACCAGCACTTTATCCGCTTCCACTGTAGGCTCAAATAACGGCGGTTGTATTAACGGTGGCAACACCGGGTAGTCGAAATGGTGCCAATGCACGCCAATCGCCGTGTCGACAGGCGCAAACAGCTGAATCAAGCGAGACAACAGATGATAGTTGTGACCCGGTATGGGATAGCACAGCGCATACTGATGGGCGATTCCGACACTAGGCACTTTCTGCCGTTTCGCCGCCCAGGCCGTCACCGGCTCAAAATCCGTGATCACCCGATCATATCCGGACAGATCCAGCTCACCAGCGTCTTTCCAGCAGCGTAACGGATTATTCTTGCGCAGTGTTTCCAGCACCTTCACCTGACCATCACGCTGCACAAACGTCAGCCCCTGACGGGTCTGGTAATCACCAAACGGCTCCATGTTGAAAAGCTGATCTGCTGGTCTGCCACTGAAAAGATAATCCACTTCAACGCCAGCGCGCACCAATGCTGGCGCCATCACGCGCGCGCGGGTTATATGGCCGTTTCCCGTCGCCTGAACACCATAAAGTACACGCATAAAATCAACGTCCGTAAGATCTATAGTGCGTAAACATTCAGTGCCACGGTGGCGATAGAAGTACCTAATACCGCACCGGCGGCGATATCCGTCGGATAATGCACACCCAACATCACGCGGGAGAGCCCGATCAGCACCGCGATGCTGTAGCTCAACACCAGCATGGATGGGTAGAAGTGGCTCAGGACAGTCGCGAACACAAACGCCGCTGCGGCATGACCCGATGGGAAACTGAATTTGTCAGAAGGGATTATGAATGCATCAAAATTGTCAAAGCGATCACAGGGACGGTCACGTTTGATGGTGTTCTTCAGAATCAGATAGAGGGGCAACTCCAGCGCAAATGCCAACAGCCCGGCAAACAGGAAGCTCTCTCCATCCTGTACCTCAAACATCGCCAACGACAAGCCCAAGGCCAGATATAAACCACCGTCACCCAGACGGGAGATCATACGACTGCAGGTCGCCAAACGGGGCATGTGCGTAAGGCCGTGGCACCAGTAAAAAGCCAAGGCATCGTAACTGGTAATTTTGTGCAGGGTATTCATAGCTGCCACCAAATCTCACACTGGATGTTTAGTGTGCAGTTTGCTTGGGGCAGGTGACAGTCCTATGAATCCCTTTTGACGCTTTAATTACAGGTTATTCAACAACCACTTAGCGGCAATATCGACCAATTGATCGGTACGCAACCACGGCACCATATGCCCCGTCTGTTCCATAACCAACAACTCAAAAGGCTGTTCACACTGCTCAACAACACGCTTTGAATAGGCCAACGGCAAAACCTCATCCCGATCACCATGGATAATGGCACTCTTAAACGGGTAACGCTGTTTCAGCACGTTGCAGTGACAAGAGAACGCACTCGATAAGGTCTTTAAGGGGTAATCAAATACCACCAGAGGATCCCGATTGATCTCTTCTCCGGCAGGATGACTGGCCAACAACATCTTAAAGTCGACAAATAGACGCAATGGCGCTTTCATATACGGGAAGAAAAAGGCGCTGGCATGGGTCCACTGCCAACCCATTTCGTGTAGAAAATCCGGTGCGATATCAGGTAGCAATAATGTGCCACACAACACGGCTTCGATTCGCTCATCCTGCTCGGCCGCAGCAACACCCAGCAGCGCACCGATAGAATAACCAAAGATAGAGAACGGGCCGGTAAAACGCTGCTGCAAGTGATCCAGAACCATGGACACTGCAAAGTTCACCTGCTCAACGGTATAAAGCCCACGAGGACCACCTGAGTATCCGTGACCTGGCAGATCAATAGCGACCACGTTAAAACCACGCTCACTGAGTTTACCCAGCATTTCGGCATAGAGTTCCGAATACGTGCCGATACCGGGCAAGAACAACACCGTCGGTGCCGCGACATCGTACTCGTACAGCTCACAGTGCAACGCATCTTTACCCAGCTGAAACGCCTGACGTTTCTCTAACCAGGGGCCTATCTGAAGCTTTTCCCGCAGGCGTTCGCGGCTGGGTAAGCCTTCCTGCGTCATCGTTGCATGACTGACATGTACATTCATATTGAATACCTACCGCTGGCAGTGGCTACAGTAAACCGTAGACCTCTGGCCAAGGCGAATCTCCTTTAATGGTTGTTTACAACTCACACAAGGCGCGCCCGCACGGCCGTATACGTTCAGTTGCTGCTTAAAGTAACCTGGTTTTCCATCACCACCGACAAAGTCCTTCAGAGTGGTTCCGCCCTGCTCAATCGCAGCCGCTAGCACCCGTTTAATCTCATACACAAAACGGTTCATGCGTGCCGCAGATATCTTACCTGCAGCGCGTTTGGGATGAATACCCGCTGCAAACAGTGCTTCGTTGGCATAGATATTCCCTACCCCTACGACCACCTTGCCGTCCATGATGAACGCTTTAATAGCCGTTTTACGCCCTTTTGCTTTCATCAGAAGATACTGATCGTCAAACTCATCGCTCAGCGGCTCAGGCCCTAAGTGGGCGAGTAGTTCGTGAACCTCATCCGCATCCTGCCAGAGTACCGCACCAAAGCGACGCGGATCGGTCAAACGTAAGGCTTTTCCATCGGTCAGACACAGATCCACATGATCATGTTTGCCCGGCTCTTTGCTGCGTTCGACAACCCGCAGGCTGCCTGACATCCCCAGATGTACCAGAAGATGTCCGCAATCAAACTGAATCAACAGATATTTGCCCCGACGACTGACCGCTTCGACGGTTTTGCCCGGTAACAACGCTGCTAATGCTTTAGGGACAGGCCAGCGCAATTTAGGCTGCCGTACATCAAAATGGGCAACCGTGCGCCCAACAACATGGGGTTCGATACCACGACGGGTGGTTTCTACTTCGGGTAACTCGGGCATGATGGATCAGGAAATGAACAATGGCCGAACATCATACCTGATCTACCTGCTGCCGTCAGTGACGGCGCAGGACCAAGTAAATCCCCAGAACAGTCAGCGCAATGGCTCCGATCCCCATCAGGTTTAATTGCTCATCAAACAACAACCAGGCTTCAATAGCGGTTAGCGGCGGCACCAGATAGAAGTAACTGGCGACTTTCGCCGCCTCCCCTTCGCGGATCATCAGCATCAACAGCAAGATCGCACTGACGGAAAGCCCAAACACCATCCATAACAGTGCGCCTATCAACTCAGGCTGCCAGTTGATTTCACCTGTCTCGAACGTAAATGCAACCACCGCCATCGCAATCGCGGTCATCAGATATTGGTAAAACGAACCGGTGAACAGATCCGTTCCGCTACCAAAACGTTTCTGATACAGCGTCCCAACCGAGATCGCCACCAACGCCGCCACCGCAGCGATCATTGATGCCGTATCAATCGTAAACTGACCGCCACCTTCCCCTGACAACAGCACTAGTGCTACGCCCACAAATCCGATCAGTAGTCCCAACCACTGGACCGGTCGCAGGTTATCCCCCATCAACTGCCAGCTCATCAGCGCCGTCAATAACGGCTGTAGGCCCATGATGATCGCGGTCACGCCTGCGGGCAAACCCCACTCAATCGCGGCAAACACCCCACCAAGATAAACCGCATGTACCAGAAACCCCGTCACCATCTGATGCATTGCCTGCACCGGAGAAGGCCACTTCGCTTTCAGAATCAACGCCAATGCACCAAAAGCCACCAGCGTCATCAGCATACGAATTAACAGAACATGAAACGGCTCGATATAAGGAGACGCATACTTGGCACCTATAAAACCGGTACTCCAAAGTACAACGAATAGGAACGGTACCGCCTGTACCCAACGTTTATGCAAGTTTCCCATCTGCCTATCCCATTCAATCTAGTGTGATCTTAGACGGTACGATCAGTGGTCATCACGATAAAGGCACAGTAGCACGCTAAATACATGGGTACAGAAACAAATATATTTTAATTTATGCTTAGCAATGGCTTACTGTACCCATGAAACGATACGAGCAGGTTACCGAAAACCTACGGGCACATATTGAAAGCTATCAGCTCCGCCCCGGCGAGCCTTTACCCTCCCTGCGCAGCCTGAGCGAGCAGCTGGCAGTCAGCAAAAATACGATTATCCACGCCTACCAACAGCTGGAAGCCGAAGGGTTAATCGAACCACGTCCACGGCAGGGATTTTTTGTCAGCCACGGGCAACCCTTGCCGGAGGTATCCGCATCCCCCCGCCCGGTGCAGCTGGGCGCACTGGCCCTGAATATTATTCGAGCCGCCTCCCGTTCCGATCTTCATCCTTTAGGCAGTGCCGACCCGGATACCCGGTTTCCCGCACGCGCACAGTTATATAAAACGCTCGCCAAGAACGCGCGCCACCGCGCACATCAGCAATCTAAAATCAGTCATTACCAACCCCCACCTGGGAGTGATTTGCTAAGGAGTCGCCTGGCACATCACATCAGTGAATCCGCTTTTGCCTGTAAACCGCAAGAGATCATCATTAGTAACGGCACCCAGGAGGGTATCAGCCTGAGCTTGCGTGCTATTGCATCACAAGGGGATATTATTGCCGTCGAATCGCCCAGTTTTTACGGCACGCTGCAATGCATTGAGGCACTGGGACTCAAAGTCGTCGAGATTCCAACCATTCCCGGTGAGGGCATTAATCTCTGTTTGCTGGAGAAGGTCCTGAACGAATGGCCAATCAAAGCACTCTTACTCAACCCAAATATCAACAATCCCCTTGGATTCCAGATGCATACGGGTCAGCAAAAAAAACTGATGGCGATCACCGAACCCTATCAACTGCCGATTATTGAAGACGATGTATTCGGTGAGCTGAACTACCAGAGCCACCGCCACCCGCCACTAAAAGCACTCGATACTAGCGGGAGGGTGGTGCTATGCAGCTCGTTCTCCAAGTCTCTGGATACCGATATTCGGATAGGATGGGTCATACCCGGGAAATTCTATGAAGAGATCAATTATCTAAAATATGTCACAACCTTAGCCTCATCGGGCTTAACCCAGGACGCATCAGCGGAGTTTATGGCCGAAAGGCGTTTTGCCCGCCACCTACGCCGACTCAAACGGACCTACCGACAGCGATGGGACCTGCTTGCTGAAGATATGTGCCGTCATATGCCCGGAGAAGTATCTTTCTCTCACCCGGAAGGCGGTTATCTGAGCTGGTTAGAACTGCCTGCGGGCTGTGACGGCGACCGAATCTATCAACAAGCATTAAGCGAAGGCATAGCCATTACACCCGGCAGCTTGTTTTCCACCCAAGGAGAATATCGCCACTGCATCCGTCTGAACTTTTCGGTCTACGATGGCAATCCGGATCTACGCCGTGCGCTGATCCGGGTTAGCGAACTGATTCGTCAGGATATAGGCAGGCTTTAACGAATCCCAGCCCACCCCTGACGCTGCTCAGCCGTGAGAAAACTCCAGGCAACCAGACGGCTGATCTTATTGCCATGTGCCATCTGGATCGTTTCGACCTCCACCGCTCCCGCCTGTTTTAATGCACGGTAAATACCCGGCAGGTTGTCATTGTTCGCCACCAGACTAGAGAACCAACATACCTGATCGGCAAAATCAGCACTTTGCTGTGCCATACGGCTAACAAACGCCAACTCACCACCCGGACACCATAACTCGGCCTTCTGGCCACCAAAGTTCAATGCCTGAGCGCCCTTTTTACCACCCTTTTTTGCCTTTCCGAGGTTTTTCAGTTTTCGCTGAGTCCCCGCACTGGCCGCTTCCTGTGAAGCATGAAAGGGGGGATTGCACAGACTGAAATCGAATAACTCATCAGCGCCGATCATCCCCGTAAAGATATCCTCGGGGTTCTTCTGCTGACGACACTTAATGGCCTTGTGTAGCGCTGGGTTAGAATCTGCAATCAGTTTTGCCGAACCCACCGCCACAGGATCGATATCCGTACCGACAAACCGCCATCCATAACTACAGTGTCCCACGATCGGATATATCAGGTTTGCACCGGTACCGATGTCCAAGCCAATAACTTTACGTCCCTGAGGAATTTCGCCCCCATTATCCTTCGCCAACAGATCGGCCAGATGGTGGATATAATCCGCCCGTCCCGGAACCGGAGGACATAAATAATTGGCTGGAATATCCCAATGCAACAACCCATAGTGATGCAGTAACAACGCTTTGTTCAGCGCCTTCACAGCCGCAGGGTCAGCGAAATCCACTGACAGATCACCAAACCGGTTTTCCGCGACAAAAGGTTCAAGCTCGGGACAGCTCTTAATCAGCGCGGGCAAATCGTAGCGTTCTGCGTGTGGATTGCGTGGATGCAAACCGGGCTTTCGGGGTGAGTGCGTCTGGGATCTGGAGGACATGTCGTAACCACTGAGAAGAATCAGCGCGTATTGTAACAGCCCCTCAGGATTATGAAGAATGCAAAAGCGCGAAGATAGATTGAGGCCCAACCCACGCGACAGCAGGCCGGACAACTCTCATCCTATAAGAAAGGTGATTACAGACTGGCGTAGACGATGCCGATCCAGACGCGAGTCGACAGGAAACCATCGGCCCACTCCTCCCAGCGATCGCTCAAGCCTTTCAATTGAATCTGCCCCAGGTTCATACCCTGATCTTTCATAGCTTTAACCTCCGCCGCCGTCCCCACCAACATCGCGTGGAACGCTTGCATATCGGCTTTGGTCGCTAACGGCCCATGCCCCGGAATGATCTTAGTTTCATCATCGAGTTCCGCCAGCAAGGCTTCGATATTCTGCGCCATCTTCAGCACATTACCGCCGCTGTCGACATCCACAAACGGGAAAAATCCATTGAAGAAATGATCACCCGTATGCACCACATTGGCATTTTTAAAAAAGACGACCGAATCTCCATCGGTATGCCCGCCGGCATAGTGCACTAATTTAACGGTCTCGCCATTCATATGCAGCGTCAGGGTACTATCGTAAGTCAACGAAGGGACCGCTGCCTCTGGGTAAGGTTCCGATACCATATTAAACAGGCGGATCTCCTGCTTCGTCAGCAAGCGAGCACGCACGTTATCATGCGCGACAATTTGAGCATGCTCACCCAAAGCAAGATTGCCCTCTGTATGGTCCCCGTGCCAATGGGTATTCACCACATA
>NZ_JBFGYC010000056.1:0-12784 GCF_041587635.1 Pontibacterium sp.
CACACCTGAGTGGCCTGCGCTGGTGATTGCAGCCTTATCCATTGCGGGTAAAGAGTGGATTTTCCATTACACCATGCGCGTGGGCAAGGCGATCAAGTCCGATCTGGTTATTGCCAATGCCTGGCACAGCCGTACCGATGCGCTGTCTTCTATTGTTGTATTGATTGGTGTTGCCGGTGCCATGATGGGGGTTTGGTGGCTCGATGCACTAGCCGCACTGGTCGTCTCTGTGATCGTCGGTAAAATTGGCTGGGAAATGACTTGGGATAGTATCAAGGAGTTGGTTGACACTGCCTTGCCGGAGGAAAGCATCGCGGCCTACCATGATGTGGTCATGCAGGTCGAGGGGATCCTTAATGTCCACAGCTTTAAAAGCCGAAAGATGGCTGGACAGAGTCAATTGGAGATGCACATACAAGTATCTCCGACCCTTTCAGCATCCGAAGGTCATTACATCGGCGACACTGCGATCTGCCGCCTTCAGGAAGCATTCGAAGACGTGGGCCATGTCATCTTCCATATCGATACCTACGATGACGAAACCGAGCAGGTGTGTAAAACACTCCCATTACGCGGCGAAGTTGAGCGCGAGATTAATGCAGGACTCTCACAGATCGCACCGGATCTGGCAGCACCTCTGCGTCTGGTCCTGCATTACAATGATGGCATCGATGCAGAACTGTTCTTCGCATCCGACTCGTTATTGAATCCAACGCTTGCCAATGAGCTGAAAGCAGCCATGGATCACCCTGCTTGGCTAGAAAACGTGAGTATCTGGATCAGTAATGATGGACAACGTTAATTGAGTAACTATCAACGTCCAAGCCATCGTCAACAAAGTGAACTGATCATCAAAAACAGCCGCTTTATTACGACGATGGCACCCACGCCCGATAAAACCAGCGCCGATGACTTTGTTCAGCAGTTACGCGAAGAACATCCTTCTGCCAATCACAACTGCTGGGCCTATGTCGCGGGTACTCCTGATGATTCAAGGCACTGGGGATGCAGCGATGACGGTGAGCCCAAAGGAACGGCTGGCCGCCCAATGCTCAACGTACTCTCACATAGCGGTCTGGGAGATATCAGTGTCGTCGTTACCCGGTACTTCGGGGGCATCAAGTTAGGTACTGGTGGTTTGGTACGGGCGTACAGTCAGGCCGTGCGCGAAGGTCTCGACGTACTCGAGCTAGAGAACGTGGTTGCCAAAACACCTATACAGATCAGTGCAGACTTTTCTATGACCGGTCAGCTTGAATACTTACTGGGTCAGTTCGATGTGAATATCACCCAGCGTGACTGGCAAGCTCAATTGTTGATTGAAGGGTTGATCGAGACGTCGAAACTGGAGGATTTCCAGCAAGCCCTCCAGCCTTACTCGGCAATTACTCTATCCAAATGCGAGTAAGCCGCCTCCAGCGCGGGTTCGCGCTGCTCATGTAAGCAGCGCTCAGGTAACAACCGCAATATTTGCATCCGCGACAACACGTTGTGCACGACGTCGTTCGTGCCGATAACATAGACTTCACGGCAGGCCGCTTGTGAATCGATAATCATATCTTCGATCGCCATGGCAGTGGACACATCAATCATTGGCACCCGACTGAAATCCAAAATGAGTGCATCATGTTTCTGCGCCTGCTGTAGCTTCTGGATGATCCCTTTGGCCGCACCATAACTGACAGGCCCATTAAAGTGGTAGAGCAAAATGCGTCCGGCCGCTTGTCTTAGTACTTCGTTTTCACGCGCACTGAGCAAATCATGCTCGTCATCAGCATCACTGATCACCTGAACGGCTGCTATCTGCGTGTCCGCCAGCCGCTTAACCGTAATAATATTTGCCAGAAACACGCCAGCTAATACCGCCGTTACCAGATCAACAAATACGGTCAGGCCAAATACCAGCAGCATTAGCACGACCACAAACATCGGGGCCCGATGTAAGCGCTGCAGGAACTTCCAATCGATGATATCGATCCCTACTTTGATCAGAATTCCCGCCAATACCGCATGAGGGATATTCTCTGCCAACGGCCCTGCGCCCAGTACAATCGCTAACAAAGCCAACGCATGAACACTGCCCGAGATCGGTGTCTTACCTCCGGCACGAATGTTCACCACCGTACGCATCGTTGCTCCCGCGCCGGGCAAACCACCAAACAAACCCGCAACCATATTACCAACCCCCTGCCCCACCAGCTCGCGATCCGAGTTGTGGTGGGTTTTGGTCATATTATCTGCAACTAAAGAGGTCAATAGGGAATCCACAGAGCCTAATGCGGCCAACATCAATGCCGCCTGCACCATCTCCTGAAACAGATCCGCATTGAATGTCGGCCACTGCAACGATGGCAGGCCGGTTGGTATCTCGCCTATGACCGTCAGGGAACTGTCCCGCAGCAAGAACAACGACAGCAACGTACCGATAATCAGCGCAACCAAGGGTGAGGGGATCAGCGTGGCTAACCGGCGTGGCCAGAAAACAAGGGTCGCCAGTGATAGCAAGCCTAAAAACAAGGCGCTGAGATTAGATTGTTCAATAAATACCGGGAGCGCCTCAACAGCATCAATCACCCCGCTGGGTGCGGCGTGTCCCAGCAACGGCCCAAGCTGGAGCAGAATAATAATCACCCCAATACCACTCATAAACCCGGATATCACCGGAAATGGCACTAACGTGATGTATTTCCCCAACCGTAACAATCCGAACAGTGCCTGAAACGCGCCGCCCATAATAACCACAGTAAAAGCCAGTATTGGCCCGCTGTTGGGATCAATCGCTACAAACTGGGTAAAGACGGCCGCCATGACAACGGTCATAGGCCCTGTCGGGCCGGATACTTGAGAGGGTGTACCACCGAAAAGCGCAGCAAAAAGGCCCACGAAGATTGCGCCGTAAAGGCCTGCAATAGCCCCCACACCGGAAGAAACGCCAAACGCCAGCGCCAATGGCAAGGCCACCACAGCCGCCGTCAGGCCACCATAAAGGTCTCCACGAATATTGGACGTACTGAATCCCGAAATCAGCTGCACCCCTAATACCCCTATCCTGCGGCGGGCAAATAAGCAGTCTACGCAGCGAAGCGGTTCACCGTAAATCCTTACATGGTCGAACATTAGGCCCTAGTTAGTGACCGTATCATCAACATCAGGGGGAGGTTTTGCTGCAGTGAGCTGCGCGAGTTCATTCGGATCCCTGCGATAGATATCGGCGCGGAACTGTAATACTCCGCTATCCCTATCTACCCAAGCCGTCCGATACCGTGTAAAGATCTCCACGTCACCCGGCAGATCAGAAATACTGGCTGCTTCTGTTTCCAGCTGAGTATCCAGATAGGACAGCGGTTGAGCCTCGCTTTTTTCAAGTAGCAGTTGCGCCAGTAATCGTGGATCTTCGATCCGAATACAACCGGAACTGAATGTGCGCCTTGGCTCATCGAACAAATGCTTGCCCGGCGTTCCATGCATATAAATAGAGAAATTGTTCGGAAAGATAAACTTTAATTGACCAAGCGGGTTTGTATTACCCGGGGGCTGCCAGAAGCGGTACTGTTCAGATAACGCACCACGATAAAAGTGGGACATATCCAGCTCTTCAACAGCCACAACATTCGGTTGCTGATGCCAGCCCTTCACTAACTTTACACCCAGCTGATCAAACTGCTCCCGCTGCTCCAACAGCTTGGGCAGGATATCTTCAAACGCAATTCTGCGCGGCACATTCCAGTCCGGATTGAATTCCAGCGCTTTTAAGGTGCTGTTGATGACCGGGGTTGGCCGCTCCTTGCGCCCAACAATAACCCGCATCTCTACGATGAGCTGATCATCGCGATAGTAACGTAGCTGATAGTCTGGAATATTGATTTCAATGTAATCGCTCTGCAGTGCTACCTGATCGACCTGCTCTCGCTGTCTGTTGACCAAAAGCTGCTGCCAACGCTTACGCGGAGAGATATTCAACGCACGACGCGTATCCGGCCCAACAATGCCATCGACTTTCAACCCATGCCGGCGCTGAAACGTAACAACCGCAGATGTCAGTCTGGAGTCAAAATATTGCCGATTGGATACCGGATGGTCATAGGGATAATCACCCAGTGCTCGCAGGCGTTCACGTATCCGTCCGACCTGAGCATGCTGCCTCCCCTCTCGCAGCAGATACCGTCCAGTCAGAGGGGCCCAGCGTCCGGTTTGAGCCAGTTGCCTGTAATGCTGGATAGCGGCATCCATCGAATTGAACTGCGCAGAGCTGTGCGTCTGATGATCTGTAAAACCCAACCAATCCGTGGACTGACTCTCAGTTTCACACAATGCTGACCGTTCATTAGACCCGCAAGAAACGTCTATTCCATGACCCATTGTCGCCCAAAAAAGCAACACAAATGATGCGGGTAGATAGGCAATTTTCATTGTTCCCGTCTCCCGTAAAAAAACCTGAAGTAATCAGATTAGCAGCCGATACCTCTACCTGAGGAACTAATAGGCTCCGCTGTATTCATTCAGGGGTACAAATCAGTTTAGCAAAGCCTTATTCTCTTTTTTGGCTAAGAGTTAATTTATAGGACGGCGCCGCACAGGATGATTGCGGGCTTTCCAGGGTAAACGCGTTGCAGTTTTAGATTAACGCGTGAGGGGTTGTATGAAATTCGCTGAAAACACCGGTCAAGCTGCGGAGTACCTGCGGCAAGCGATACCACTAATGGTGAAGCACAATATTCCACCAAATCCACTTAACTATGCATTGTGGTATACCTATGTATCCAACCGTGTACCGGAACTGAATCAGGAACTGGATAAAACACTGACGACCTATGGCACCTGCCCAAATCTGGTTGGCGAGCAGATGTTCCGCCAGCATATGATTAAAGATGAGGTCGACAGCGCAGAGAACGTTCAAGCCGGGTTAATCGCCCTGGTGAATGATCTGCATGAACATGCGTCCGAGACGGCTGAAGAAACCAAAAACTATTCCAATACGCTGCAAGATAGCTTGGAAGCCCTTAAGGCAGACGGCGGTCCGGCGCTGCCTCTGGAAAGTATCATCCAGACTCTGGCGCGTAAAACGCAGGATATCAGCGATAGCACTCAGCGCTTTCAAACGCGTATCGATGATGCGCAGTCAGAGATCGAATCCCTGAAAGCCGAACTTGAAAAAACACGTCAGGATGCGCGCGTCGATCCCCTCACCGGATTATTTAACCGACGCGTCTTTGAAACCGAGCTGGGCACCCTGCTTTATGGTGGTAACGCCGGTGCAGTCACGCTGGTGATGGTCGACGTCGATCATTTCAAGAAATTCAATGACACCTACGGCCATCTGATGGGCGATAAAGTGCTGCAATACGTGGGCAAACTATTACGTGATTTCTGCCCTGAGCCTATGTTAGCGGTGCGCTATGGCGGTGAAGAGTTTGCGGTGATCATGCCTGCGCTGACAGCAAACAAGTCGGCGGAACTGGCAAACGCGTTACGAGAGAAGATTCAGGCGATCCGCATCAAGCAGAAAAAATCAGGCGAAGTCATCAGCTCGATTACTGCGTCCTTTGGTGTCGCTGAAAGCCGTCAGGAAGATTCAATCAACACCCTGATTGAGCGTGCAGATAAAGCGCTGTACAGCGCGAAGGAAGGCGGGCGTAATCAGGTCAAAATTGCACCCTGATCCAAGCTTTTATGTCACCAAATAAAAAGCGGGTAGCCTGAGCTACCCGTTTTTTTATTTGGTGAGCGCTGAATTCTCAGCGCGCCTGAAGCGTTACCTTACTTAGCAGGCTCACGCATCGTGACAAACTCTTCTGCCGCCGTTGGGTGGATACCAATCGTAGAATCGAATACGGCTTTGGTGGCCCCCGCCTTCAGCGCAATGGCAATGCCCTGAATGATCTCACCTGCATCCGGCCCGACCATGTGCACACCCAGCACTTTGTCACTGTCACGATCAACCAGCATCTTCATAAATGTCTTCTCGTCACTGCCGCTCAGTGTGTGTTTCATGGCACGGAAATTGGATTTGTATACATCTACATTTTCGTATTGCTCACGCGCCTGCTCTTCCGTCAGGCCCACCGTGCCAATATTTGGCTGGCAGAATACCGCGGTTGCAATCAGATCATAATCCACTTTCTGATCCTGACCACCATAAAGGTTACGTACCAACGCCATCCCTTCAGCCAGTGCAACAGGGGTCAGCTGAACCCGGTCAATCACATCGCCAATTGCGTATACAGAAGGCACGTTAGTCTGGAACTGGTCATTCACTACGATCGCGCCATTTTTACCCTGCTCAATACCCAGCGCTTCTAATCCCAGGCCCGTCACTTTCGGATTACGACCCGTAGCATACATAATTGCGTCCGCTTCAACGGTAGATCCGTCAGTTAGGGTCGCCAGCAACGAACCGTCGGCCTGCTTTTCAATCGCGGTAATATTGGTATTGAAACGCAGATTGATATCTTTCTTCGCGACCTCTTCTGCAGTGAACTCACGCACTTCGTTATCAAAACCGCGCAGGAACATTTCACCGCGATAGATCAGATCCGTTTTTGCACCCAAGCCGGCAAAGATGCCCGCAAACTCAACGGCGATGTAACCGCCACCCACCACAATGGCTCGTTTCGGAAATTCATCCAGATAGAACACTTCATTGGAACTGATAACATGTTCGCTACCCGGAAACTCCGGTACGTTTGGCCAGCCGCCTACCGCAACCAGAATCCGTTCTGCTGTATAGGTTTTGTCGCCCACTGCAACCGTGTGCGCATCCACCAAGGTCGCGCGCCCATGAATCAGCTCACAACCAGAATTGACCAATAGGTTGTTGTAGATACCGTTCAGACGCTCGATCTCTTTGGTCTTGTTGTCACGCAACGTCGGCCAGTCAAATTGAGCTTCGCCTGAGGTCCAACCAAAACCACGTGCATTCTCAAAATCTTCAGCATAATGAGAAGCATATACAAACAGTTTTTTAGGCACACAACCTACGTTCACACAAGTGCCGCCCAAATGACGGTCTTCGGCAACGGCGACTCTTACACCCATCGCTGCGGCCATACGTCCAGCACGCACACCACCGGAACCGGCACCAATTACAAACAGGTCAAAATCAAAATCTGCCACAATGCGGCTCCTTCTGCTCAATATAAGTTGCGGGGATTACTCTAGCGTGTGACGCGACAATCTACCAATAGAAAACCGCTAACCGAAAGATTGCATCTCTCTATCACCATCACGCTAACCACTTAAACAGCATAACTTTTTTTGTGGGCATTACTCACCAACAAACTTCATTTGGTACACTGTGTTGCATCTTTTACCCCGGAGATCAACTTCAGATGAAACTCATTTGCTTCAACGTTAACGGCCTGCGTGCCCGCCTGCACCAGCTAAAAGCCGTGATCGACAAATACCAGCCTGATGTAATCGGTATTCAGGAAACCAAGGTTTCAGATCCAGAATTCCCGGTTGCTGATGTCGAAGCGCTGGGCTATCACGTTGAGTTTCACGGCCAAAAAGGACACTACGGTGTGTGCCTGATCTCAAAAGAGAAGCCACTGACGTTGCAAAAGGGTTTCTCCGGCGATGCCGAGGATGCACAACGCCGTATGATCATGGGTGAATATAACGACGGAAACGGCGGTACTGTACTCATTCTCAACGGCTACTTCCCTCAGGGCGAAAACGTGGATCACGAAACCAAGTTTCCGGCAAAAGAGAAGTTTTACGCGGACCTGCAGATCCACCTACAGGAAAACTGCGATCCGACAAAACCGATTGTCGTAATGGGTGATCTGAATATCTCTCCGGAAGACATTGATATCGGCATCGGCGAAGACAAGCGTAAGCGCTGGCTACGGACTGGCAAGGCCAGTTTTCAACCGATTGAGCGTGAGTGGCTTGGCACCTTACAAGGCTGGGGACTGACTGATACGTTCCGCCACTTGTACCCGGATAATAATGAAACCTTCAGCTGGTTCGATTACCGCTCGAAAGGTTTTGATCGTGAGCCAAAACGCGGCCTGCGCATTGATGGCATTTTGGTCACCGATACATTACTGGAGAAGTGTGTAGACGCCGGGGTAGATTACGAAATTCGCGGAATGGAGAAACCATCTGATCACGCGCCACTTTGGGCCGAGTTCAAACTGTAAACAAGCCGCTGTCTATTCTTCATAGTCCGTCGGGCAGACAAAGCCCGGCGGTTTAACCACCAACAGATCACAAGGTGATGAACCCAGCATCCGCTCGACGGTACTGCCACTTAGAATTCGCTCTAACATCCCTTTCGCCACATGCCCTACCACCAACAGTGACACCGGAATTCTCTGAGCATAGTCTGGCAACACCTTGTGCGCCTCGCCTTCCAGAATACTCACTTCCGGACTGCCGATACCTAAACCATAAGGCTCCAACACCGTATCGATACGATCGCGATGCTCTTGCAACACCTTGCTTTGTAACGCTTCGTAATCGGTCACCACATGTTCATCAAAAATTGCCGAATGAGGCAATGCATGAAAGCTATGAACCACCCGCATCTGGCTTCCAAGTATTAATGCCATCTGCTGCGCCATATCCAGCACCGCATTATCCAACGCAACAGGTTCCGGGCAAGGGTGAAACGGATCTATACTCGCTGCCAGACCTATCTGATCTGGCCAGCCTTGCTTCCTCGCTAGCAGCAGTGGTACCGGGCACTCACGAATCAATGTCCGTTCAGCATCCGGGGAGAACAGCTCTGTGACCATATTGTGATGACTCACGGAGGTGATCACCAGATCCGGCTCAAAACGCTGTATTTTTCGCATGATTCCTTCGACCAGATGAGGCTCCCAATATACATCCAGCCCCACCTTGATCTGCTGCGCTTCAAGCTGCGCGGCTATTTTTTCTATCTTTGCCTCAACACCTTTCACGTAACCATGCTCTGCGTGCAGCTCGGCTTGTTTATCGAACAGATAATCTCGATGCAGCTCGCGACTGTAGACAGAACAAAATAGCTCAACTGATGCGCCACACAACTGTGCAAGTCGACCCGCCCTGGCCAATAGTGACGCATTATCATCTTCCGGGCTGAGTTGAACGAGAATTCGCTGTATACCGGACATGGGCGATTCCCAGAGAGTTTCAGAATATGTAAGAAAGCTTAGCTCATTCTTGTATGATCGCTCGCCATCTACATATCCCGCCCAGCAGTCGGTTTCCGTTATGTCATTTCAGAATAGAACCTACGCTATTTCTAAAAAATCAGGTCTAAAAACCAACTTTATATTAGATATTATTAATATATAATATAAGACAATTCTAATTTCACTCTATGTTCTGAATTCAACAGGGATTACACAATGACTATCAATGCTGCACTTCGCCTGATGGCGGGTACCGTTATCATTGCCAGCCTGGCTCTGGGCACATACGTCAATGAATATTGGTATTACTTAACAGGTTTTGTTGGCCTGAACCTCTTTCAGTCGGCATTTACCAAGTGGTGTCCGGCAGTCGCAATCTTCCAGATGGTTGGGCTGAAGGCAGAATCCTGCAGCACCGGAGGCATGACAGTTAATCAGGGCGTGCACATCATCGCAGGCCTGATCGTCATGGCAACGGTTGCGGCCGTCCTGTTTGCAGGCATGACCAGCCAGCTGCTGATCGTTACAGCCGTTGTGGGTGTGAGTCTGGCTCAATCCTCTGTAACAGGCTGGTGCCCGGCAATCATGATCGCTCGTCTGGTTGGTTTCAAACAGACAACGGCAAACTGAGTACCCCGCCCCGGACGCGTTTGCTTAACCCCGGGGCACGCTTCAACACACTCCTCTATCCGGAGCTTTACACCGCCCTTTGTGGCGGTGTTTTTTATTCCGCACAATGATTCAGCTGCCCTTTCCCCGCTCGGCTCACAAATTCCCAATCAATTCATCAAATCCGTCGTTCAGAAAAGGTAATTACGGCCGATGTTGTTTACAATATTCAGCGCTAATACCTTTGAATCACATAAGGAAACTCGGTTGGCCATTCGTCTTCTCAATCTTCTGGCTCCGGCAACGATCCTATTTATCGCAGTTGCACTACTGATAGATCCGGTTTCTCTGCTTTCTACCGCCAACAAAACATTTCTAGGTCAACTACCTTATGCGCTGGCTCTGGTTGTTGCACTGCTTGCCTATGGCTTTAACCGTAATCAGATTCTCTTTGCAACACTGAACCTGATCAGCGGTTATCTGATGATTCAATTGGGATTGCAGGTCAGCCTCGACCAACCGAATGCCTACGTCCTATTCAGCATACTGAGTATCCTGCTACCGATTAATATCACGTTTATCGCAACCTATAGTGAAAGAGGCTTGTTTACACCGCTGGGACTGACACGTCTGGCTGGCGTGTTACTGGGATACCTGTTGCTTGGATTATTGTGGTCCAACGATTCGCTGGCAGCACAACTGCCCAACCTACCGACTAATATGTTCGAAATGTTCTTCGCCGAGCGTTTCCTGAGCAACATGTCTGCCGTATTTTATGGCGTGGCCCTGCTGACGACCCTGATCTATTTTGTTACCCAGCGAGGTCACGGCAGTGCGGGGGTGTTAATCTCTCTGGTTGCCAGTCTGGGCATGTTTATCTGGTTTGACCTGCCAAATATATCGACGCTACTGGTCACCGCAGCACTGATCGCGATGGGGATTGCGGTTGTCCAGAACAGCCACAAAATGGCCTATCTGGACGAGCTTACGGAAATACCCGCGCGCCGCGCCTTGCAGGATAAGCTGGCAACATTAGGTAAGCGTTATACGCTGGCAATGGTCGATATCGATCACTTCAAGAAATTCAACGATACCTACGGGCACGATATTGGGGATCAGGTGCTGCGTATGGTGGCGGCTAAGCTGGCGTCCGTCAGCGGTGGCGGGAAAGCCTATCGCTACGGTGGTGAAGAATTCACGCTGGTATTTCCGGGAAAAGACGAAGCTCAGGCATTGCCGTTTGTTGAGCAGTTACGTGAACTGATCGCCAACTATCCGCTGTATATTCGTGACGAGCAGCGCCCTGAAGATAAAAAACGGGGCGCCCAAATGCGTAAACAGAAAGCAAAGTCAGACCATACCAACGTCACCATCAGCATCGGCGTATGTGAGAAAACAGATGAACATCTGGATGCTGCGGCCGTTATGAAACAAGCCGACAAGGCTCTGTATGAAGCAAAGAACAACGGCCGCAACCAATCGGTCGCGGCGCATTATAAACCAGAAGCACCCAAGCGCCGTCGAACGCGCAAAGACTACGCATAATCGGTAACATCAGAAGCTGTAACGCAGCCTCGCGTACACACTGCTGGCATCTTCAAACTGCCCAAAGAAAGTGTGGTCTTTGTCGCCCAGAAAGATATTTGCGCCTGTTACCAGCGAGGTACTATCGTCGAAACGGTAGGTGACTGACGGGCGCAAGAACATATCCTTATCGGATGGCGACCAGTAGTTAAACCAGGACAAAATCAGATTGTCCTGCATCATCCGATACGTCAGCCGCAAGGTCCATACATGGCGTTTTTCATCCGGACGATAGCGAGAGTTACTATCCGTCAGTTTTAACGCAGAGTAGTCCTGTATCCACTCCAGATAGTACTGGGTTGCAGCGGTCAGATTAGCCACGAGTTCTTGCTCGTATCCCATCAGCACTCTCAGCTGATCATTTGGCACCCGAGGATCATCACCACGATGATCTTCACCTTCATACCAACCCAGCTCTGCATTCGCGATGCCTGCTCCCAGATTTCCCCGTACACTGGCTCCGTAGGTGTTCAGACGGCTGAAGTAAGCCTCACCTCCGGCTGTCATCGCGTTAGGCTGCTTCCAGAAGCCACGATAGGCATACAGCGCCCACTCTGTACTCGCCTGGGTACCATACAATCGTAAGGCCAGCTCACCGTTATCCAGGGTCTCGTCAGGATCAACCGGCACCAAATGCTGAGCCGTTTGCTGTCCACGCATGGCATCAAAGTAGGAAAAGCGCTCTCCGTCGATAAAGCGGTCACTGGTAAATAACGGAGTCCATACCAGATCTATATTCGCAGCTTCGTTGTAATAGCTGAGCTTGGCGCTAGCAGAGGGCGCTTTCAGATACTGATCGTCACGACCGGAGAAATAGGACACCCAATCTTTGGGAAACATATCGTTAATAAATAACAGATCTCCCGTCCCCCATGTCAGTATCTGCTGCCCGATACGCAGGTCGAGGTTCTGGCCCGGACTGATATCCAACAGCGCCTCTCGCAACTCCCCGTGCAGCCCATGTTCCACCCCATCAGCATATAAGTCTGCCTTCAGGCTGTAGCGGGAGTCACCGATGTAATCAGCGATTTCCAGCTGAGCCCGCATATCCGCCAACGTCAGATCTTCGTCTGGCAACACCGGATCACTGTCCAAACGTGCGCCGGCAGACAGCTCAACAAAACCATGCCACGGGGTACTTTCTTCCGCTTCCTCCCAGCTGTCATCGCCCCACTCTTCCGCAGCCAGTAACGGCTGACACAGGGTCGTAGTGGCTAACAAGGCCGGAAGCAGATGCTTCAGGACCAACACCCTATTCATGATTTCGGCCTCTTAAGCCACTCCCGTGGTAATTTTCGCAACGAACGTTCGGTAAACACGGAGCTGTCCATACCAACATCGTACTTGATGAAACGAAACTCCATGGTTGTTTCACCACCAGAGACCAGATCGCTCACGCGGGATTTCGTCACGGTTGGGTGCCCCTGAACATCTTTGACTTCCAGTACCTCTACCCGACGATAAAGACG